>SLIC01000057.1 GCA_007135845.1 Candidatus Brevefilum sp. | reverse complement strand
GGAAATGCCCATGGCAGCGGTGATTGCTGACGACAATATCATCTAACAACAAATGATTGAGCACACCCACAGCATTGGCTTCCTGACCCAAACTGGTGTGGGTGGTTCCTGGAAAAACGCCAGTAGAAAAGGCTTCGACCAGGCGTGTTTCAAAACAACGGATCTGGTAAAGCTGACGGAACAGCCGGGCATTAAGATCCAATGGACCCCTCCTCATGCCGCCTGGCACCTTCTGTATCAAGCACAAAACGCCAGGGGATTGATTTCCATGGTTCGGGGACGGCGTTCAATCCCACGCGGGAGGTCTGCTCGACATCCCCGTCTTGGACAGCCTGCCCGTTTTCAATCCACAGCCCGCTGGACGGATCGCACAAATCGACGC
Organism: Candidatus Brevefilum sp.; assembly: GCA_007135845.1. The sequence continues at coordinate 3,562 of SLIC01000057.1, read as the reverse complement.
CGTTGAAGTCGCCGGTGATACCTAAAGCCTGGGTCAGCTTGGCCGGTCCATCCGTCCAACCGCGCTTCAAGGCCAGGTGCGGTCGGTTTATGGTCATCAGGTCCGTGCCTGCTATAGGCTGAATGGCACGGATCAGCACTGCTGCCGGCGTCCCTTCATGATCTGCAACAGCATTCAGCAGCCAGTGCATACCGTAGCTGAAATACACATATGCATACCCGGGAGAACCGTACATGATCGCAGTGCGGGGCGTCCGGCCAGCAGCGGCATGGCAGCCCATGTCTTCTTCGCCCTGGTAAGCCTCTGTTTCCAGGATCAAACCCGCCATGCGCACGCCATCCAGCTGCCGTACCAATCGGCAGCCTAACAGGTCGCGCGCCACTTCCAGCGCAGGACGATCATAAAATTCTCGTGCAATCACGGACATGCAGTTATTTTACTTGATTTATACGGGTGGAGTGTTTGAACAATGTTGTTGGTAGAACTCAGTCGGTAGAGCTTAGTTGGTAGAACTTAGAAGGTAGAACGCAGTAACGACCATCTAATCCCTTTCAGCTTTGAACTTTCAACTACTCTCTACCAACTACTAACTGCCATTCTTAAACTGTGGATCTCGTTCCAGGGTCAGACGAACGCCCATCACCAGGGGTATCATCGGGATGTAATCGAGCTTTTCCTTTGCCAGGGTGATATCGGCACACATGCGAGACACACCGCCGCTGATGCGAGGGTTATACACCTCTTCTGGATCGCCGCCGGTGATGTCAATCACCACTTTTGCCAGGTCGCGGATGCTGGTCTCGGTACCACTGCCGATGTTGATCACCTGGCCGTTAATACCCTTGGCTGTGCCCGACGCGACCAGGGCATTGACCACATCATCAACATAGACATAATCACGGGTCTGGTTGCCATCAGAATGGAAGACCAGGGTCCCGTTTTGCAGACACTGGCGAATGAAATTGGGGATCACTGGGGGGTGAGAAGCTGGAAGCGGCTGACCGGGTCCATAAGCGTTGAAAATCCGAAGGCAGAGGGTTTCAATGCCGGCGAGTGCCCCAATCGTGCGCACATACCACTCTGAGGATAATTTCGAGACTGCGTAGGGCGAACTGGGATGGGGCGGCATGTCCTCAGACATCATTGGTTCTTCCTGGTTCCCGTAGATGGCACCGGAGGACGCCAGCACAACACGCGGTGTCCCAGCATCCCGGGCGGCTTCCATCAACGTCGCCGTTCCACCAACATTAACCTCGGCATAGTCCCTCGGAAATAATATTGATTCCTGGACTGAGACACGCGCCGCCAGGTGATAGACGCAATCAATATCCTGTAAAAGCGTCCACAGCTTAGGGCGGTTGTTAATATCCCCGCGCGTGAAATGCACCTCCGGGTCAAGGGCATCTGGATTACCCGTTGAAAGGTCATCTAAAACACGCACATGGTGCCCCTGCCGTAATAATCGGTTGCTTAACGCGGCGCCTAAAAACCCAGCCCCGCCTGTGATTAAATAGTTCATCGTTACTTACACCTTACTTTGAGTATTGTCAGACATCTTAGCACACTCTCCTGTCAGAGGGAAGGGGCCTCACACAATTGTTTCAACAGCAAGCTGGGAGGCCAATCTGGCAGGGGTATCGGTGGTCAGCGCGTCGATCCCATTATCCACCAGTTGCCGCGCCACCTCAACATGACCGGGCTGATCCACATCAATCGTCCATCCGTCCACCTTTGAGCCAAACTGGTGAAGAAAAGCGATCCAATTGAAACCAGCATCCAGCGCCAGTTTGAGCACCTCCGCCCGGATAAACCAGTCACACCCCGCAGGCACCTGCACCATCAGCGCAGCCGCACGGGCCGCAAAATAGGCTCCTGGCGGACCCCACTGAAAGGCAGAGAGGGGATGGTCATCCAGCAAGCCGTAGGCGCCGATCCGGAAGGGAGGGACCTCCTCTGGACGGGGGTCTTCTTCCACCAGGTCGAGGTACAGCAGTGGATCAAATCCCAGGGCCAGATCCGGGGCTGCTGGTGCCAGCTCACGGATCACCCAATCCGCCACCGAGGTGATCTGGATGCGGTCCTTCACCGGTTCAATTAATGCCAGCAGATCCAATAAAACGGGCATTGGCAGGGGTGTAAAGGGTTTCAGGTCCAATTGCAGGCGCTGTGTTTGTGGATAGGCAGCAAACAGGTCAATGGCATCCTCCAGAAAACCCACCTTTTCATCACTGACCTGACCGTTCCATCGGTAGCACAGGTCCTGCACCACTTGCCGCTTCATTTGCGGTGCTTTACCCGTCCCATTCGTCTCTGCTGCCAGATCCTGGTCGTGCAGCAGGGCAAAACTGCCGTCCGCCAATGGGAGCACATCGATCTCCACCACAGCCCCACCAGCCTGCAGGCAGCCTTCTAATGCGGCGAGAGACCCGGGCGGCGCGTGATGATCATGCTGGGCGGCATGATGGATCAGGGTGACGGGTTTATGGCGGGATATTTTTGCAGAAGGGGACATGATGGCTCCAATGCAGTTGGTTGCGTTGCTCAGGACTTATTTTAACGGCAAACCCGCAAATTGTACAATCGTCGTACCTGAAGGGTTCCATACTGGTAAAACAGGGCAATCGCAAAGTGGGATAAATGTTTGATTATCGTTATTCTTGGGTTAACATACCAGGTCAGAGGGTGAGTAGGGTGGGTTGGCGGTGAAAATGACGATCATCTGGATTGCAGGATAATTCTATTGAACAAAAACTCCGCCAACCCACCATCATGGGCTTTTCTTTATGGTGGGTTGGCAGTGAATCCGTTTGAAATTCAACCCGGAGGTCATACATTGCATCTTACTGAATGGCTGCCAACCCACCTTACAGGAAATGTTCGTCTCGTGGGTATTTTATGATTAATCTATTATGAATTTTGACTTCGCTTTGATTACACAGGTCACTTTCCATTCCATCATTTTGGACTTTACGATTGCCCTGTGCAGACCCGCAAAAATTTAAGAGAAACCGTATTTTATGGGTATAATTTAGAGTTAGTGCACGTCTGAACAGGTAAAGAAACCACTAGCAGGGAAAGACCATCTACATATTAAAAAGGAGAAACAATGATTGTAACCACCAAGAAATTATTTGAAGCCGCTTATGGCAAATACGCAATTGGTGCCTATAACATCAATAACCTGGAGCAGACCGTTGGGCTGTTCCGCGGTAACCTGCGATCCCAGGCACCCTTCATCATCCAAATTAGCAAGGGCGCCCGGGATTACTCAGACAAGGTCCTCCTGGAAGGCCTGATCCGCAGCGCCGCTGAGGTGTTCCCGGAAGCCATTTTCGCCGTGCACCTCGACCATGGCGATGAAGAAACCGCTATGGACTGCATCGAATCCGGGTTTTACAGCTCGGTAATGATCGACGCCAGCCATGAAGATTTCGAGAGCAATATCGCCATCACCCGGCGTGTGGTTGAAGCAGCCCATGCCAGGGGGATCGTTGTAGAAGCCGAACTCGGGCAGTTGGGCGGCGTGGAAGAACATATCCAGGTTGATGAAGCCGATGCCAAG
>SLIC01000260.1 GCA_007135845.1 Candidatus Brevefilum sp. | reverse complement strand
TGATCTGGCGGCCGTTGGGCGTCAGCCAACGTGCAATCGTCACACGCACGCCGCCGGCATTGTTTTGCAGGGGGACCCAGCTTTGGACGGAGCCCTTACCAAAGGTGGTCACACCCACCAAGGTGCCGCGCCCTACGTCCTGGATGGCACCTGCCGTGATCTCTGAGGCTGAGGCGGTGCCTTCATCCACCAGCACGACCAACGGGATTTCGGTTGCCAGGCCGCCCGGGATGGCTTCATAGGTAAAGGTGTCGCCATCGCCAAATTGCTCATACATGACCACGCCTTCTCCAATAAATTCAGATACTACCTGGATGGCGATATTCAGAAAGCCGCCACCGTTGCCGCGTAAATCGAAGATCAATCCGATTGGGTCCTGCGCCAGGAGTTCTTGTAAAGCTTGACGTAATTGCTGTGTGGTTTTCTCGCCGTAATTGTACAGTCCGATATAAGCGATATCGCCCTCAAGCATTTCGTATTCAACTGTCGGAACAACAATGGTTGCGCGGGTGATGGTGACATCAAAAGTTTCAGTACCACGGCGGATGGTGAGGGTCACATCTGTACCTGCCGGCCCAAGAATGCGCCTGAGGACCAGGTCACCAGGGATGCCGGTCATGTCTTCACCATCAATGCCAATGATCTGGTCATTGGGCTGCAATCCCGCTTCAGCGGCGGGGGATCCCCGCATGGGGCTGATGATCTCTACATAGTCACCGGTGATATCCACCCAGGCGCCGATTCCTTCGTATTCACCTTCCAGGGCTTCGTTGGCCTGTTGGAATTCTTCGGGTGTCATATAGGAGGTATAGCGATCTTCCAAGGCTTCCAGCATGCCATTAATGGCTCCGCGCATCAGGGCCAGGTCATCCACCGGTTGGTCGACGAACCTCTCGTGGATAATGTCCCAGGTCTCCCAGAAGGGGGCGAACAAATCCTGTAGTTCTTCAGGGGTATCACCGCTGGGGTCAATATAGGGGCATTCCGGGCATTGGATGGGCGCGATTTCTGGCGGCGTATCCCCATTGGTTGGGGTGGCTACTTCCGGGCACGGCGGGCAGTTCACGGGTCCTGTGACGGGGATTTCTCTTGTTGTTTGACGGGGAATGAAATAGCCGACGCCTAACCCAGCGCCAAAGACAATCAATAAAATTATGCTGGCAATTACGATGCCTAAACAGGTGCGAATTCCTTTAGATTCCATTTTATACTCCTAACAACTCGTCCAGGTGCCCAATACATCATTTGCCCTGGGATATCGGGAAGGTCTTTCCCGATGATTTATACCTATTGATTGTAGTATGAAGATTACCACATATTCATTAACAAAAGATAGGAATGTGTAAGCTTTTTTGCTGTTTTGGATAAGGTTTGTAGAACTATTGGCTGCTGGCCTGGGATAATGTGTTGAAGAGCATTGCTGCCATGGCAACGGTGCCCGTCTCGATGCAGGTTTCATCCACATCAAAATCGGGGGTATGCAGCATAGAATATTTACCTTGGCCTGGGTCAGCGGCTCCCAACCAGTACATGGCACCAGGGATACCTTTCGTATAGTAAGCGAAATCTTCGCAGTTAAAAGGGAAAGCGGCTTTAAGGTGGATTAAGTTATCCGAGCCTATTGATTCTTTTAGGGCAGGCAAGTTGGTATGCACAAGGTCCGGGTCATTGCGCATATCGATCATGGCACCCATGGACTCGATGCGGTAACGGGTGTTGGTTGCCCGGCAGATGGTTTTGAGCGCAGCGCGCACCCTGCCCAGTGCGGCGATGCGTAAATGTCGGTTGGCGGCTTTGATCCCCAACCCAAATTGACCCTGCCAGGCAGATTGAAGTTCGTTATTTGTTGTCGCATCATAGATGATAAAACGTTTGAGTTCTTGGGGCCCTGCTTGCATGATTTCCCAAAAGTCTTGCATATCTTCCCAGGTTTCGGGAAGGTGCCAGCGGTTGAAACCATTAATCACCCGGCAGCATCGGCGGGCGACGGCATCCAAATGTCCCTGCATTTGCGTGTGAATTGCTTGCGGACCGAGGGTGACCAAAAAGTGTTCGAATCCAGCCAGGAACAGGTCGTCCGTCCAACCGATCTGTCCAGCAGGCAGCGGGGCAACATGCAGTCCAAAGATGGCAGCGGGGGTGGGGTTTTTCAGCACACCCGCACGGATCATGCGTAAAGCACCGGTGATTTCCTCTTCCTCTGGCTGAAAAATGAAACGCACATTTCCTGGAAGCGCTGCACGCATCCGGGTGAGCACCCTGGCAGTGCCGACCCCGATGGCAGCATGGACATCGTGCCCGCAGGCGTGCATCACCCCTGGGATGGTCGATTGATAAGGTGACTGGCTGATCTGCTGGATCGGCAGGGCATCCATGTCGACGCGCAAGGCCACGGTAGGTTTAAGCGGGTCAGTGACCAGGTCTGCAAACAGACCGTAGCCGCCCGCACCTGTTTTAACAGGAAGACCAAGTTGTTGTAGATATTCTGCCAGGTATTGAGACGTCCAGGCTTCCTGGCCGGAAAGCTCGGGGTGGCGGTGCAGGTCACGGCGCACGTTGATCAGGTCACTGCTAATTTGGCTGGCGATGAATTGGATGGAATTGGACTGCAGGTTGATGGACATATCCACATGAAACTAGCTGCGGTCTTAATCGTTCTGACCGCAGCTTGAAATGGTCAAAAATTTATTGTTTGGTCAATAGACCTCAGGTACGAAGGTTTGATCTTCGTAGGGCGGGCGAACATACCCAGCATCTGACTGCCTGGGAGGCAGCTCGATACGATCAGGAGTCAGGTCTTCGTAGGGTATTGTTTTGAGCAGGTGCGCGATGCAATTCAAACGGGCTTTCAATTTAACATCAGCATTGACCACGTACCAGGGCGCCTGTTTGATGTCGGTGTACTTCATCATCACATCTTTCGCCCGGGAATACTCAACCCAGCGGCCGCGCGCTTCGACATCCATCGGGCTTAATTTCCACCGCCTGGTGCGGTCATCGATGCGTGCCGTGAAGCGCTTTTCCTGTTCTGCGTCGCTGACTGAGAACCAGTACTTGATCAGGATGATGCCTGAGCGCACCAGCATTCGCTCAAATTCAGGACAGGTGCGCATGAATTCCCAATATTCATCGTCGGTACAAAAGCCCATCACCCGTTCGACACCGGCGCGGTTATACCAGCTGCGATCGAACAGGACGATTTCACCAGCAGCCGGGAGGTGCGGGACATAGCGCTGGAAGTACCACTGGGTCTTCTCACGTTCAGTAGGAACGCCTAATGCGACCACCCGTGCAGACCTGGGATTCAGGCGTTGTGTAATGCGTTTAATCACACCACCCTTACCGGCAGCATCACGTCCCTCAAAGATCACCACCACTTTAAGACCTTCTTGTTTGACCCATTCCTGGAGCTTGACCAGTTCAATCTGCAAGTGGCGAAGCTCTTTGTTATAGACCTTTTTCTTCAGGGTCTTTGCCTGCTTATCCGGTTGGATATCTCCAGGTTCAACGAATCTTCCAGCTTCGTTATCGGATGATTCATTATCTTCCAACAGCTCAGCTTCAACAAAAGGTTCTTCGTGTGGGTTTGATCCGTTTGGATTTGGTTTTTCTTTTTTCTTGCTGCCTTTGGTGTCGCCTTTTTTCTTACTTTTTTTGGTCATTTTTTCTTCTTTTTGTCTTTTTTATCTTTCTTGTCTTTTTTATCTTTCTTGTCTTTCTTTTCTTTTGGTTCCTTGATCTTTTGTTCTTTTTCTTTTTTTGCCATGATTGTCCTCCAAGGGTGTTAATAGTGGGTTTAATGGGATGTTAACTATTATATATGAAAAATTGTCGGATGGTGCGTATTCCGGTGAAACCGACCAGTGATTCCGGAAATAATCGACCACCAAATCGGAATAACAAAACTGGTCAACATATTGTACATCAAGTGGACGACATGGTGTGCTGAGCACGGATTA
>SLIC01000178.1 GCA_007135845.1 Candidatus Brevefilum sp. | reverse complement strand
TGCCAGGACGCCACCCTGGATCGCGGCACCTAAGGAGACCACTTCATCGGGATTAACACCCTTATTGGGCTCCTTGCCGCCAGTCAGGTTGCGTACCAGGTCCTGGATCATCGGCATGCGTGTAGCGCCGCCGACGAGTACCACCTCATCTATTTGATCAACCTTCAGGTTAGCGTCTTTAACAGCCGCATTGAAGGGACCCTTTGCACGCTCTACCAGGTGAGACGTCATCTGTTCGAACTTGGCCCGGTTCAGTTTGAGCAGCAAGTGCTTCGGTCCGCTGGCGTCTGCTGTGACATACGGCAGGTTGATTTCAGTTTCCATCACGGAGCTCAACTCAATCTTCGCCTTTTCTGCGGCTTCGCGCAACCTCTGTAATGCCTGGCGGTCCTTGCGCAGGTCAATCCCCTGTTCCCTCTTAAACTCATCCGCAGCCCAGTTAACAATCACTTCATCCCAGTCGTCGCCACCCAGGTGGGTATCGCCATTGGTGGCTTTGACTTCGATCACGCCTTCGCCAACCTCCAGCAGGGACACATCAAAGGTGCCTCCGCCCAGGTCAAAAACCAGGATAATTTCACTTTCCTTTTTATCAAGCCCATAGGCCAGGGCTGATGCGGTGGGTTCGTTAATGATCCGCATCACTTCCAATCCGGCAATTTTTCCGGCATCCTTGGTGGCCTGACGTTGGCTGTCATTGAAATAAGCTGGGACTGTGATCACAGCCCGGGTGACAGGCTCGCCTAAATATGCCTCAGCATCTTTCTTCAGTTTCTCAAGGATCATGGCGGAGATTTCTTGAGGTGTGTAGGTCTTATCGTTCACCGGCACGTTCACACGGGCATCTCCAGCAGGTCCTTCAACGACTTTAAAGGGAACCATATCTCGCTCAGATTCAACTTCATCATAACGCCGGCCCATAAAACGCTTGATGGAAGAAATTGTGTTCTCAGAATTGACAACGGCTTGACGCTTGGCGGGGATGCCAACCAGGCGTTCGCCTTGCTTGTTAAATGCAACAACAGAGGGGAGCAACCGTGATCCTTCCGCAGTGGAAATAACAGTTGCGGATCCACCTTCAACGACAGAGACAACGCTGTTCGTTGTCCCCAGATCTATTCCAATAATTTTTGACATATTTTGCACTCCTCTATTTAGTATCCTTTGATTGCTTAGTATGAGAATACTCAAATTGTCATAGAAGAGTGTTAACAAAACATTGGATTATTATTAGCAGCTTTGAGGGTTTATTGTTGTTGAGTGTTTTTTCGCTGGATTTTCGCGGCACGAATGCGGATAAACAGGATGATCACATAGATCAGAAGGATACCGAGGATTACGGCATATCCTAAGATCATATCATTCATAGTGTTGGCTGGCATCTTATTGAACCTCCTGATCCAGATCGTTCTGCAGTTGGGCTAACCTGAAGCGGTGCCAGATCAGGTCTGCTAACAGGATCGTGAAAACGAACAAACTGGCGAACAGGGCGGTCAGCATCCGGGGAGTCATATTGAAAGCTGAACCTTGCCCGCTTCCAGTGGCAATCACCACCGGGTGAATGGTGCGAAACAGTCGGATTGAGAAAAAGGTGAGAGGCACGGTCACCACAGCAAGAATCGCATAAACTGCACCTAGGCGGGCCTGGGTTTCTGGTGTGTTCAACCCGGCCCTAAGGATGAAATAGGCAAAGTAGATCAAAACCATGATGGCGGTTGTTGTCAGGCGCGGGTCCCAAACCCACCAGGTATTCCAGATTGGGCGTGCCCAAATCATTCCGCTCAAAATAGCAATCACTGCAAAAACAAGGCCGACCTCGATGGCTGCTATCGACAGCCAATCCCATTTTATCTGCCGTGAAGCCAGGTAGGCACCTCCAGTGACAGCAGCAAAGATGAAGCTGAGCATCCCGACCCAGGCAGCGGAAATGTGAAAATAGAATACCTTCTGTACCGATCCCATAACCGCCTCAATGGGCGTGAAAAACAATATCAGTACCACAGCAGCAGGGAATAAGACCAGGCACAGAATATCAAGAACAACCAGTAAGGATGGTTTTTTAGACATACTCATTCCTCCAGAATGGTTTCAAAAAATAACAAGCCGCTCGCAGAAAACATCAGAAACCCTGCCAGCAAGAGGTAGATCCAGTGACTCATATCACCCAGGGTTTGACCGGAAAGCACCCCCTGGCTGGCTTCCACGGCTGCAATCAGGAGGGGCAGCGCCAGGGGATAGAGCAAGACTGGCAGCAGGATGTCCCTTGTTCGCGCCTGGATACTGAGTGCGGATAGCAGGGTTCCCAAACTGGTATAGGACCCTAACCCCAGCAGCAGCACCAGGAGAAGGGGAAATTTAAGCATGTTTTGTGAGTAAAAGATGCTGAAGATAGGCAGCAAGAACAATCCTACCAGGGAGGTAAAAATGAAATTACCAAGCGCCTTTCCAAAGAAGATGGCTGACCGGTCCACGGGTGCCATCAGCAGGCCGTCCAGGGCGTTGTTTTCACGTTCCAGGCTGATGCTGCGGTTTAAACCGAGGGTTGAGGCAAAAGCCAACGACACCCACAGCAAGCCGGCTGCTAAACCCGCTTGCAAGTCTGGTGAGAGCTGTAAAGCAAAATTGAACAGGAACACAATCATCAAGGCGAACACCAGCATAACCGGGATGCCCTGCCTGCCGCGCCATTCAATCATTAACTCCTTGCGGAAGATGTGCCAGATCACCATTAAATATTCCAGGGCAGCATTCATGCGACCTCCTGCAAATAGCACTGGAGTTTGGGTGTTGCATGTATTTGGTCAACCGGGATATGGAAATCAATCGCGCCATCTCTGAGCCAGGCAATATGTGAGGTGATCTTCAATATCCGCTGTGGGCGATGCGCGGCAATTAAGATGGCATGCCCGCGCTGATGAAAATGCTGCAAGGTGGCATCAAGGGCTGTGGCGGCTTCCTGATCAAGCCCGGTATAGGGTTCATCCAGCAGCAAAATGACCGGGTTGTGCAGGGTAGCGCGGGCAAGTGAAAGGCGCTGCTGCATCCCGCGTGATAATGTGCGGACGGGTTGATGTTGGTGTCGAGTCAACCCGGCTTGATCCATCGCTTCTAAAACGGCGTTCCGGGCTTTATTTACATGGTAAAGGCGGGCGTAATGGGCTAGATTTTCAAGGACAGACAGGTCCTGATAAAACATCGGTTGATGACCGACATACCCGATTCTTCGGCGAACTTGGGGATCGCCTGCAGCAAATGTGCCGCAGATGGACACATGCCCCTGGCTTGGACGGGTCAATCCAGCGATGATGCGTAAAAGCGTGGTCTTGCCAGCACCATTATCCCCAACCAGGAGGCAGCATTCACCATCATGAATGGTGAGTGCCAGGCAGTTCAGCACAGGCAGGTGATGAAAGCGTTTGGTCAAATCGATTATTTCGATCCAGCTATCAGGGTTACTCGTCTCAGTTGACATGGTATTTAATTATAAAACATGGGGGCTGGAATGGCTTAAGGTTGCAGGCGGTTGCCGCAGTGTAGACAAAATTTATCGCTCAACAACACCCTGCCTGCGCATTGCGGGCAGTAATGAACATCTGTTGATAAGGGGTCCGCTATCGGCCGATTTATGTCGGTTTCTGTTTGATTGATGTCATCATTGATCACGCTGTCGAACGCCATTGTCGGATCGATGGTGCGCAGCAGGTCTGCTGCCATTTGCTTTCTCTCGTTGATCTGGTGGATGCAGTCATCTATGGGGATGGAACCAGATTCACATTCCTTCTCGATCCCTTTGATTTCTTCTAAAAGGTTTTGATATTGACGTTGATAATCAATTATCTGTTTCTCGTAGGAACTTTCTGATTGTCTGGTAAAGGGTTTGCTAAGAACATAGCCTGTGGCGATCACAATGATCAGGATGAAGAGAAAGAAGAGATATTCCATAAGAACCTGCGGTTAATTTGTTGCAACCAATCAACAGTGTTGTTAATATGATTTTAATATCAAAACTG
>SLIC01000070.1 GCA_007135845.1 Candidatus Brevefilum sp. | reverse complement strand
GATTGATCGACCTTTTATTGTTCGTATATATGCAGATTACCCGTATCGATAAGACAAAATCCCAGGTTATTGAAATAACCTGGGATTTTCTTCTCGAATGCCTTTGAGTTTATTTCAAAGAGTGTCTTATTTAGGTTTGCCGTCCCCAATACCTCGGGGTACCCATTTTTCTTTCTTTTCGCGCAAGCGATGCATTTCACCACCACGCAAATGTGTTTGGTCAAACCCTTCTGGTTTGATGGCCATTGCGTCACCATGCAGCAAGCCCGCAACACCACTCTGACCGGGTTCGTAGTACAGGCTCTTAAAGGGCGCAGCCTGGGCTGGATCGATTGGTTCGTAGGTTGGTGGTTCTTCATAAGTCGTAATGTAGCCTTCGTAGTTGCGTAAGACGACTTTGTGGTCTGAATAGCTGACGATATAATTTGGATTGAGGGGGATTTTCCCTCCGCCACCCGGGGCATCAACAACGTAAGTGTGAACTGCAAATCCTGAGGTGTGTCCGCGCAGGGATTCAATGATCTCGACCCCTTTACCGATTGGGGTGCGGAAATGCCCGGCACCATGGACAAGGTCACACTGGTAAAGATAGTAGGGTCGCACACGGATTTGAACCAGGTCGTGGACCAGTTTGCGTTGAATGTGAGGGTCATCATTGACCCCTGCCAAAAGGACTGCCTGGTTGCCAAGGGGGATACCAGCCCTGGTCAGCTTGTCGCAGGCTTGTGCCAGCTCTGCCGTTATTTCATTGGGATGATTAACGTGGATGTTCAACCATAAAGGATGGAATGAAGCTAACATCTCACACAAGTCATCGGTGATTCGCTGGGGGATGAACACCGGTACACGAGAACCGATGCGGACGATTTCGATATGGGGAATTTCTCTTAATGCGGTCAGCAATCGTTCGAGAACTTTGGGTGCCAGGGTAAGGGGATCGCCCCCTGAAAGGAGTACATCCCGCACCTGGGGGGTTCGCCTGAGATAGTCCAGCTGGGCTTCGAAGTCTTTGGATGTAAAGGATTGGGTGGGGTCTCCGACGATCCGGGAGCGCGTGCAATAGCGGCAATAACTGGCGCATTGGGTGGTGACGAGCATCAGCACCCGGTCGGGATAGCGATGGACCAGACCAGGAACTGGTGAATGGGCGTCTTCTGCCAATGAATCTTCCATTTCACCGGTGAAAGGCAGGATTTCACCCGCAGTAGGCAAGATCTGTTTACGGATGGGATCCTGGGGATTGTCGGGGTCCATCAACGATGCAAAGTAAGGTGTGATATCCACCCTGAACAGGTCGTGCTGGTTGAGCGCTTTTCGTTCGCTCTCGGTCAGCTTGATGATTTGTTCAAAGTCCTGGATGGAATTTAAGCGATGGCTAAGCTGCCAGCGCCAATCCTGCCATTTCTCGTCAGGTAGGTCTGCAAAGGCAGGTGCTCTTTTTGATGGGTATGATTGCATTTATGCCTCCTATTAATGAATCTGGAAGATCGTTCAAATGTGTATAGTTATTACTGGCTTGATCTACTTAATTTACGCTTTTATCCTTTGATATCAGGAGTCAGGGTCTTTAGTTCACTAAAGAAATATTCTTTATCATCGGAATTGGCAATTAACGCACCGGATTCCTGAGCCAGAATAATGTATTTGGCAGTCTCGACTTCATTCCCGGTTATCTTTGCTGCTCGGGCCATGGCTTCATAGGCAAAAGCGAGATCAAAATCTTTGAGATCATTATCAAGCGTGATCTCAAGACAACGACTGGCATGATACAAGCATGGCTCACCGCGAGCCAAGAGGGCATATACACGAGAGATGAGCCATTCTCCCCGTGCAATATTGACAGCTTCTCCGGCAAATTCCCAGTGATAGCGTGAGGCATGTGCGGCATGGATCATGCGATCAATTTCTGATTGGTTCCGATCTTCCTTATCAATCAGGTCCCAGGTTTGATTGAAAAGTTCAATCGCAAAATCCTTATGGTTTTCTTGCATCGTACCCTCCTTTTTTGAAATAGGCCTATTCCAACACTCTACTCGTTGAACATGGCTCCTACACTGAGACCTTGATTGGCACGCAGAATGACCTCTCCAAGGAGAGCGCTGATGGAGAGGAGGACCAACCGGTCGCCAAAAAGTGCTTTTTTCTCTTGTGAAATCGGGATGGTGTTGGTTGTAATAAATTGTTCTACAGGTAATTGTGATAATCGTTCAGCAGCGTTTCCTGATAGGACCGGGTGAATAAAGACGATATAAATCTTGCGAGCCTGGTGTTGTTTGAGGATCTCTACCGCATGTACCATGGATCCGCCTGTATTTATTTCATCATCGACCAGGATCACATCCCGATCTTTCACATCACCAATAACGGTCAGTGATACCGGGTTGTTGATATCTGCGGTTCGCATTTTTTCAACAAATGCCAACCCTGTGTGGAGAAGCTCTGCATATGTTCGCCCCTTTTTGGCAAAACCAAGGTCCGCAGTGACCACAACCGGATTGTGCAAGCTGGGGGCGATTTCAAGGAGGTAATCCTTCAAGATATGAAAACCACGCAGCACATCACCTGGTATGGAGAAAAATCCTTGAATTTGACCAGCATGCAAGTCAAAGGTCATGTAACGGTCAGCACCGGCAATTTGGATCATATCTGCCACCAGCCGGGCTGTGATGGGAACTCGGGGTTTGTCTTTCTTATCCGAGCGACCATAACAGAGATAGGGAACCACCGCTGTAATGCGTCCTGCAGAGTCAAGTTTGAGGGTCTGGATCATGATCAGCAGTTCCATCAGGTTGTGATGAACCGGTGCCGGTGTTGATTGGATGACATAGCAATCCTGACCGCGCACGCTGTTGTGCAGCCTGACAAACAGGTTTTCATTGGGATATTGCAAAACATCCCGTCCACATAATGGCTGCCCTAGGTAATCGGCGATTTCACTGGAAAGTTCTGGTGATGCTGTCCCGGCGAACAATTTGATTTTTCCATAAAGTAAGTCGTGCTGCATATGGGGTGTCGTCATTTGACTCCCATCCTTCCTATTGAATTAAGATGGTTCGTTCGAAGCCTGGCTCGCAGTGAACGGTATTTCCTGCCACTCTGGTTTGAGGATACTCATCAGATGGACATCGTAATACTGTCCATGCTGGTAATGTGCCTGGCGGAATTTACCCTCAAGTTTGAAACCAGCTTTTTCGTAGGCACGGATCCCACGAGGGTTTTTGGCGTATACTTGCAGCCAAATTCGGTGTAGATTAAGTGTATTGAAACCATGACGTAAAAGCAATTGCATTGTTTCTGTGCCATAACCCTGGTTCCAGAAGGTCTTTTCGCCAATCATGATTCCTAACTCAGCAGAGCGGTTGCGCCAGTCAATGCTGATAAATTGACAGGTTCCGATGGCAAGCCATTCGTCTGCGTCTTTGGGATCGATGATGTCAATCACCATAACATGTTCATTGGGAGACCGTGCAAGCATGTTGTCATACCAGCGCTCTTCTTCAACCCGGGACATGGGTGAGACCATCATGAGGTTCTCAGTGACATCAGGATCATTGATCCAACGCAAGAAGGAGTCGATGTCGGATTCTTCAGCCGCTCGAAGTCGGATCCTGGGTCCAAATAATTGGGGCATGATTACATTGACCTTTCACATAACAGGGTTTCAGGGTGACAGCCGAGTCGGACCGCGGAAGATAAATACCGCTTCACGGATATTCGAAAGTTTCAGAAGGATCATCATGAAGCGACTGAGACCGAATCCAAAACCGCCATGAGGCGGCGTTCCATATCGGAAATATTTCAAATAATCATCGATTGTTTCCAGTGATAAACCTTTCATGAGTGCCTGGGATTTGAGTATCTCGTAACGATGTTCACGCTGCGCGCCTGTTGCGACTTCCAAACCTGCACCTAATAGGTCAAAACTGCGTGTCAGGCTTGGGTCCTGGGGATCCAGCATATGGTAAAAGGGACGTGCTTCAAAGGGCCAATCGGTGATAAAAACAAAATCATGTCCATGGGTC
>SLIC01000161.1 GCA_007135845.1 Candidatus Brevefilum sp. | reverse complement strand
CCGCAATTGATGTGACACGGCACTCTGTGAGACGGCTAAATGGTCCGCGATATCGCCAACACCGCGCTCACCGTTGAACAGTAAGGTCAGGATCAGCAAGCGTGTGGGGTCAGCCAGGGCTTTAAAGCTCTCTGCCATGGCATGAATTGCCGTCTCTGAGGGCACTTCATTTATAAAATCCGGTAAACCTTTGAGTTTCGTTTGCATACAAATTAACCTTTGAATATATGAGCACTTATTCAGATATTTATTATAGCCCGTGATGGTTCGTTGTCAAGCCCTTCAAGAACTTCTTCATGCTTTATTCATAATGTTACAGATTGCTAACCAAAATAAACAAATCTGGTCGAAAACAAATCGCTTACCTACCCAAACCAACACCAGCAGCTATATCATTGATAATTTTTGACAATACGCTTCCAAAATTACCGTACTGATGTATAATAAATACGAATTATATGAAAATTAACCATAACAATAAAACTGATATTAACCTACGACAGGAACACAAATTGTTCGCAAAAATTTGAAATGATAATGGAAAATAAAGACAGCAGTGCCATAGATAGTGACAGTCCCAGCGACGACCAACGTCTAGGGACCTTACAAAATTGCCAGTTGCAACTCGAATAGGCTGATTCCACCTCTTGAATGTGGCAGGAGCCTGGTTTTGCATCCGGCTCCTGTTTTTTGTTAACTCGCTGGCTCAAAAACATCCACATGAGAAAAGAGGTGCGCAATGATCTATTTCAGCCAATTAATCAACCAGACGATTTGGGACGGATACGGTGACAGTGTGGGGAAATTAGGTGAAATCCTGATTGACAAAACCGACAAGAAAATGCCGCCCATTGTAGCACTTGTGTTAAAGCCTAACCCGTCAGGCATCAGCTTTATCCCCGCAACACAAATCGCCAGCCTGTGGCCCAGTATTACCCTCAAAGTTGGCATCGGTCGGATAAAGACCTATACACCTACCAGCCATGAACTGCCACTGCTTGACCGGGTTCTGGACCAGCAAATCGTTGATACCGAAGGTCGGAGACTGGTGCGAGTCAACGATCTGCAGATCGCCCGGGCAGGCGAGCAGTTTGTCCTGACTGGTGTGGATGTAAGCGGATCGGGAATTATGCGCCGCCTGGGGCTGGAAAAAATCAGCCGATCCATCGGCAGCGCCCTCCAATGCCCTCCCAAAGCAGTGGTAATCCCCTGGGAATACGTTGCTTCGATCGAACATGATGACCCGCTGCGATTGAGCGTATCCCAGAACAAGCTGGTTAAGATGCCCCCAGCAGACATCGCAGCCATCGTGGACGAGCTTGACCGCCACACGACCACGGCGCTGCTGGAAGGTTTCGACAATGAAGCCTTAGCGGACACTTTGGAAGAATCCTCACCCGAATTACAGATGACCATTCTTTCCAATATGGCGCCTGAACGGGCAGCCGATATCCTGGAAGAAATGGACCCGGACGAAGCGGCAGACCTGCTGGCTGACCTCCCAAATGGCACCAGCAAAACCCTGCTAGCGCTGATGGACAAGGAAGAAGCCCTAGACATGCAAACACTGCTGACCTATCCAGAGGCCAGCGCCGGTGGCATTATGACCACCGAATTTGCTCATGTGCCGCAAGACATCAGCGTGGCTAAAGCTCTCAACTACCTACGCAGTTCTGAAGATGCGCATGATGATGAGGTCATGTACTATGTCCACATCCTCGATCAAAACAAGCGGCTTAAGGGGATTGTCACACTGCGCGACCTGGTGATGGCTGAACCGCACAGCGACTTGCAGCAATGGGAAGAGCCGGAAGGCATTTTTGTTAATCCTCTTACCCCGCATAAGGATGTGGCTTACCTGATCGCAAAATACAACCTGCTGTCCATTCCCGTCATCGACACTGAAACTCAGGCTATGCTGGGGATTGTCACCGTCGATGATGCCATCGACATCGTCCTGCCTACGGCCTGGAAGAAACGGCTACCCCGTTTGTTTTAGAAGATTATCAGGAGCCAGTGTATAATGAAAAAGATCAAATCCCCCCTGTGGTTTAAACGGCTGGGCCTTTATTTGGCTGTACTTGGCCCAGGCTTAATCACTGCCAGCGCAGATAATGACGCCCCCGGCATTGCCACTTATTCCATGGCAGGTTCCACCTATGGTTACCAGTTTCTCTCCATCATCCTGATCGTCACAATCGGTGAAATCGTCATCCAGGAGATGGCAGCCCGCATGGGCGTGGTGACCGGCAAGGGCACTGCCGATCTGATCCGGGAACGCTTCGGTGTTAAGGTAACCACTTTTGCCATGCTGAGCTTGATCTTGGCTAACCTGGGTACCACCGTGGCGCAGATCGCAGGGATTGCTGCAGCCAGCGAACTATTTGGTGTCAGCCGGTATATCGCGGCGCCCTTCGCCGCGCTTTTGGTGAGCATCGCTGTTTTAAGAGGCTCATACAAGCATATCGAAAAGTTCCTGTTAGCCTTATCCCTTTCTGCCATCAGCTATATTATCACCGTGATCCTGGTCAATCCTCCCTGGGGAGAGGTATTGCGCGCCACGCTCATCCCCCAGTTCGAGCTGCAGCCCGCCTTTATCCTGGCTGTCCTGGCTACGATTGGTACAACCATCACCCCGTGGGGCGTCTTTTACATGCAGGCTTCGGTTGCTGATAAAGGTTTGGCGATCAAGGATTACCCGTACACCCGGCTTGATGTCAGTTTTGGGGCTGCCTGGGGAAATATCATCTCGGCCTTTATTGTCATCTGCACCGCCGCGACCCTGTATGTAGCTGGAATTTCCGTGGAAAACGCCGAGCAAGCTGCCATGGTTCTGGCGCCTCTGGCAGGGGATGCTGCCCGGGTGCTCTTTTCAGCCGGTCTGCTGGGCGCGTCACTGTTGGCACTGTCGGTGCTGCCCCTCTCGACCACCTATGCCTTTTGTGAGGCTTTTGGGTTTGAACGCGGTTTAAACCGCCGCTTTTCTGAAGCACCGGCTTTCTACGGCATTTATGCCGGTATCATTTCAATCAGTGTGATCATCGTCCTCATTCCCGGCATCCCCCTGTTTCCCATCATGTGGCTCTCGCAGACCCTGAATGCGGTCTTCCTGCCAATACTGTTGGTGCTGGTACTCAAGCTCTCCAACAACGAAGCTTTAATGGGAAATTGGAAGAACAAACGCATCCAGAATATCCTCGCTGGCGGACTGACGGTCTTTATCAGCCTGGTCACAATCGCCCTATTGGCGACCTCAATCCTGGGTTGGACGCCCTGAAGATTCCCCAGTTTGGTAAGGGATTATTCGTTTTGGTTGGATTCTTGATCTTGGGGATAATGCAGCCGTCTGTACAGGCGATATTCGAAATGCGCCAGGAGGACGCCTAAAGCAATCAATCCCAGCGGTATTGGAACGACCCACAGGTAGGCGCGGCGGGTAAAGAAGATCAGCACAGCTGCAGCCGCAAAAAGCACCAGCCCGATGATGAGTATAATGCGATAAACTACCGATAAAAACCCGACCCAACCCTTCAGACTTTTCGCACGTGGATTTGGTTTAGTATTGATTTCTTGATCAGGTGCTGACTTCATTTTCCGATTGAGGTTTGAAGAAATGGTGCTAATGGTGATTACACCCCTTATTATAGCCCGGTTGCCTGGAAATATCATCACTAGGGGCAAACGATCCATTTATCAATGCCTTATGAAGATAGGGATTAGATGACCACAAGTATCTGTTATACCTTAAGCCTTTCAGTCAATTATCCCAAAACATATTATTTAAACCCCCTCTCACTCGGAGGTTGGATGAGAGGGAGATCATCTTGATAGTACGCACAAAAACCTGCGCAAGTTTCCAATATGACAACATCAGGTTTCACGTGTGATTCATTTTATCAGCTTTATATATTGAGAGAAGGCAAAAACTGGTAATTCCATTTATACTTTAGTATCAATGAAACAACACCAAAATCCGTCTTATTCACAGGAGACCACACAATGCCAATTATCCATATCGGGGACATTGAGATTTATTATTCTTCAACCGGGTCT
>SLIC01000279.1 GCA_007135845.1 Candidatus Brevefilum sp. | reverse complement strand
TTCTGGCATGCCTCCCTGCCCTACCTGCTGTGGCTGGATGGGGCCGATCTCCTCTTATTTGCCTCTGCCTCACCTGGTCGGGGCTTGACCCACGAGCCTCGCCTGAGCAGTTCGGAATGGGTGGAACACACCAACCGTGCCTATGCCGGCCTCTTTACCAACTTCGTCGCCCATGCCAACCGGGTGGGTTATGAAGACGGGCTTAACTTCTGGGGCGGTTCGACCATCTTTGACCCCAACGGAGACCTGGTGGTGAGAGCACCGGATTTCGAATCCACCCTGACCACGGCAGAAATTGACCTCAACCAATTGCACCGTTCACGCGCCCGTTTACCCATCCTGCGGGACGAACGCACCGAACTTGTGGCGCGAGAACTGGAAAGGATTTTGGGTGAATCATGATTGACCTGACCATCAACACCGAACTGGCAGAAAAAATCCTGGTTGGCTTCATCCGCAGCGAACTGGGTCGGGTGGGATTTAACCGTACCTTACTAGGTTTGTCCGGCGGGCTTGACTCGGCCGTCAGCCTGTACCTGAGTGCTCGGGCACTGGGGCCTGAAAATGTCCTGGCCATCCGTATGCCCTACAAAACTTCCGCACCAGACACGATGGCAGACGCACAAATGATGATCGACGACTTGGGTGTGCAATCGATGACGGTCGATATCACCCCCATGGTAGACCCGCTGATCGCACAATTTGAAAACATGAGCAAGCTGCGGGCAGGCAACATCATGGCCCGCATGCGCATGATCGTGCTGTACGACCAATCGGTGCCCTTCCACGGGTTGGTGATGGGCACCAGCAATAAAACCGAAATGCTGTTGGGTTATTCAACCATATTTGGCGATTCGGCGGCTGCCATCCAACCGATTGGCGACCTGTATAAAACGCAGGTGCGCCAATTTGCCCGGCACCTGGGCATCCCAGAAAAGGTGATCGCCAAGGCACCTTCGGCCGATCTGTGGGAAGATCAAACCGATGAAGGGGAGCTGGGTTTCACCTATGCCGAGGTTGACCGTCTGCTGTACCTGTTGATCGACCAGCGCTACCGACCCGAGACCTGCATCGAAGAGGGCTTTGCAGCGGATTTTGTTGAGCGGGTTGTCAAACTGATGCGGCAGAATCACTACAAACGCGTCATGCCGCCGATTGCCAAACTCTCCCAGCGCACGATTGGGTATGACTTTTTGTATCTGCGGGATTGGGGAACATAATAGCACCGCACCTTATCAATAGATAACTCTTGATCTATTCGGAATCAGGGAGGAGCCATCCTTCTCTGAATTCTAATCCTATTCTTATGTTTTAGTATTTTCCTCGACTTCCGGCGGGAACAGGGAATCAAAGTCAGATACCGGCGCAAAGGTCCTGCGGTGCTGGGAGCAAGGGCCAAGGGTTTTGAGTGCCTGGCGGTGGCTGAGGGTGCCATAGCCCTTGTTCTGTGCAAAGCCATATCCTGGGAAAACCTGATCTAGCTCGACCAGCACAGCATCCCGCGCCGTTTTGGCCAGGATAGCGGCTGCGGCAATCGACAGCGAGCGTGCGTCTCCTTTAACCAGTGGGGTTTGCGGATAATTCGCGTTGGGAAAAGTTAGGTAATCCACCAGGACATGATCTGGCGTGATTCCCAGGTTTGCTAAGGCTCGGCAAGCAGCCAGGTAGGTTGCCGGGAGGATGCCGAGTCGATCGATCTCATCCGTCCCAGCCATCCCCACCGCCCACGCGCCAGCCACTGTCTTGATGACACCTGCCCAGTGCTCCCGATCGGAGGCTGTCATCACCTTGGAATCTCGTACACCGTTAAGCTGGTTCATCACATTGGCTTGATCGAAGGGCAGGATCACGGCCCCTGCCGCAACCGGCCCAGCCAGCGCACCACGACCGGCCTCATCCACTCCGGCAACCAGGGTGAGACCCTGCTGCCATAACACAACCTCATGGGTCAGGTCTGGTTTTTCAGGGATTAAGCTGGGATCAAATCTCTGCCGTGGTGTCATAACGTCCCCGGATGGCATTGAGGCGAATTTGCAGCAAGTCAAAACCCATAATCAGTGAATCATTAACCAATCTCACGCGGCTGTCGGGGTCAAAATACCAGTCAATGGCCACTTCCTGCAGCTGGAAACCTTTACGGCGGGCGATAAACAGCACCTCAGCATCAAATGACATGCCCCTTAAGGTTTGCAGCGGGAAGATCACATCCGCCACCTCGCCGCGAAAGCACTTAAACCCGCATTGTGAGTCCTGGATGCCGGGCAGCACCAGCCAGCGCACCATGGCATTGAAGACCCTGCCGATCAGGTGCCGGTATCCTGGCTCATCATAGCGCACAGAACCGGGCAGTTCACGTGAACCGATGGCGATATCCACTCCTTCCAACACGGGTGGCAGAAAACGATTCACCTGCTCTATCGGCATGGATAAGTCTGCATCGCACAAAAAGCGGTACGCTCCATCAGCTTCGAGCATACCGCGCTGCACAGCCAGGCCTTTCCCCCGTTCGGATTCTGAGAACACCCGCAAATAGGGCATCTGCTTTTGATAGGATTGGGCCAACGTCAGAGTCTCATCATTGCTGCCGTTTTCCACCACCAAAACCTCGGCTGGATAATTCTGGCTTCCCAGGAACGTGTCAATTTTTTCCAGTGAAGGCCCGAGGCGCTCTGCCTCGTTGTGGGCAGGGATAATGATGGAAAGGAAAGGTTTTGTCAAAATTTCTCCCAATGGTCGCAGTCGAGCAGAGACAAAAAAATGGCAAGGGAACGATGGCAGCCTCTTCGTTCGCCTTCCCATTTCAGGAGGGTTTCAGTCGGGGTGGGCGGACTTGAACCGCCGACCTCCGCGTCCCAAACGCGGCGCGCTGGCCGTCTGCGCTACACCCCGGCAGATAAGAGTATAATCCGAAATATGGATAAACGTCAAGAGATTTATTCGTTCCCATTCAGCACGATTTTGTTAATCTTAGCGCTGTTTATACTGGTTGGTTTCGGTTTAACCGCCTGCCAATCACAACCAAGCATGCCCTCCATACTGTTCAACCAGCCCACCGGCACACCCTCTGCAGATCTTGCCGACGAAGTCCAAACCACAATGACGGTTAGTGCCCCACCTCAATCCACACCAGGCGCAGAAAACAATCATCCCACACGCGGCTGTCTTGAACAAGCTGGAGTTGTCGAAGCTGAAAGCATCTTCAGTGAAAGCTTGAAGGATGACCTCCACTTACAAGTCTATTTACCGCCCTGTTATCATGATTTCACAGAGCACAACTACCCGGTCGTCTACCTGCTGCACGGCCTCTATTTCGATGAAGACCAATGGCTCCGCCTGGGTGTCGCAGAGCAGATGGATCGTTTGATCACAGCGGGCGAAATTGCCGCGTTTATCATCATTCTCCCCCGTGAAACCCGCTTTGATCCCCTCCAGACCTCGCCCTTTGCGGATGCGCTGACCGAGGAACTGATTCCATGGGTCGATCAGCACTACCGTACCCTGCCGGAAAAACACTATCGAGCCATTGGTGGTCTGTCTCGCGGCGCGGCCTGGTCCATCCGCATTGGGTTGCTGCATTACCCTCTCTTTGATAGTGTTGGCGCACACAGCCTGCCGGGTTTTCAAGTTAATACTGGCAGGTTTGCGGCGATAATTGAGCAAGTTCCAAACCATGAATTGCCAAGCTTTTTTATCGATATTGGCAATCGAGATCCAGAAAGGA
This sequence comes from Candidatus Brevefilum sp., assembly GCA_007135845.1. Next base: position 359 of record SLIC01000279.1, on the reverse strand, counting down.
CAGCTGCCCAATCCTTTGCCGACCAGCTCAACGATTACAATATCCCCCATACCTGGTACCTGTTCAATGGGGATCATTCAGAAACTTACTGGTCTGCACATCTCGAATATTATTTACGCTGGTATTCGCGAAACTGGTAAATATTTTCTAAATTAATCATGTAAAATAGAGGTAGCCAACTTTCACCAAGAAATGGAGACAATATGTATCAACAGCTCACAATCGTCGGATATTTAGGTAGTGACCCAGACATGCGTTACACACCAAGCGGTCAGGCTGTAACCAGTTTCTCAGTCGCTTCATCCCGCAAGTACACCAATAACAGCGGGCAGCAAATCGATGAGACCACCTGGTTCCGT
>SLIC01000091.1 GCA_007135845.1 Candidatus Brevefilum sp. | reverse complement strand
TTCGGATGTATGCCATAAACTCAATTTTAATCGATCCTCAAAAGCACCTTCTTAGTGCCCTAAAAACATGATTTTTACCCGTAAAATTGATCAAAATTGATAAAAGTGAGCAAGTCAGGTGATTGTGCCGGACACACAAATCATAAATAATTTGTTTAGAAATTTATTTTTTATCAAGTGACCATTATCTAGGTATTGCCTTATCTTTGGGGTCTTAGTGCTTATTCGGTATACTACAGGTAACTTCAATTTTATACAAGGAGGTTGTAAATGAAAATTCTCATATATGGTGCTGGTCCTTTAGGCAGCCTATTTGCTGCTCGGTTGATCGAAGCAGGGCATGATGTGTCCCTGCTGGCACGCGGTCAACGGCTTGCAGACCTGAAAGAACATGGGATTATTATAGAAAACTCCGTCACGGGAGAGCAAGAGCAAACGCCGGTTAACACCGTGGAAGCCTTGCGGCCAGATGACGATTACGAGCTGGTGATGGTGGTGATGCGCAAGAACCAGGCATTGCAGATTCTTCCAACTCTATCTGCTAACAGTGTTGTCCCAACCTTCCTATTCATGATGAATGATATGGCTGGGCCTGGATTGAAACTTAAAGCCATTGGGACCTCCCGGTTGATGCGGGGATTCCCGCTGCCCGGTGGTATGCGCGATGGCCCTGTTGTGCGTATTGTCCCAGAAATTGAAAACCGCCCCTGGGAAATTCCAATTGGCGAAGTTGATGGGCAGATCACCGCGCGTACCCGTAGGGTAGCCGGCGTGCTGGGAAGCATGCGTGGGTTCAAGGTAGATATTCGCACAGATATAGATGCCTGGTTGAAATACCATGTTGCCATGGTCATTCCATTAGCTTCGGCATTTTATGCTGCGGGAGGAGAGAAAGATCGATTCTTGGGCACAAGGGATGCATTGCTGCTTGGGATTCGCGCACAAAAAGAAGCACTGCGCTCTTTACGAAAATTGGGTGTTAAACCAACGCCTGCTGTTTTAAGGATGGTTGAGTATCTTCCGGAACCGATTGTCCTCCCATTTGTCCGCTGGTTTTTCGGCTTTGAGTTTTTGGAAGCTAGCTTAGTGGGTCATGCTAAAGCTGCTGAAGATGAAATGCAGCATCTTTTTGTGGAAATGCTAACCTTCTTTGAAGAGCGGGGTGTTGAAACCCCCATGCTCGATGCGCTTTACAAGTACTATGACCCCAGCCACGAGCGTATCCCGGAGGGCAGTTCCAAGGTTCCATTGGATTGGCGCGGCATCATTATTCCTGGTGCAATCTTCCTTGGGTTGGCAATCATCGGAAAATTGATGAAAAAGAAATGCTCTCGCTGTTAGCCAAGTGCCGTTGCAAGTTGTAATGGCGAGTTAATCCTTTTGAATAAGTGAATGGTGAATTGTGAATAGTGAATGGGAATAGACAGCCCATTCACTATTCAGTTAACAGGCAACTTTTGTGCAGTGTTATTTGAGTTGGATATTTCATCATCCTTGCACAGCATGGCAAAAGGTGTTTGCGATGTCAGGGTCAAACAGGGGTTTCATGTCTTTGAATCTTGTTTGGATGTTGAAATTGGTTCCAAGTTTGTTTCCTACGCTTCGAGAATCTTTTTTCTGAAAAAGTTTTGTTTTTGATTTAACTGATAATTAAGGGGACGATTAGAATTTGCCATTTGTCCAGACCAATCTTTGTCAGACAATTGACATCCGGAAAGTTTTCAGTTAAAATAAATGACGTAATTGTCAGACAAATCCCCAACATTGGTGGAGAAATATGCCAACCTTAATACTTAAGAATATTGATACGCTGGTCACGATGGATGAGCAGCGTCGAGAGCTTCAGCACACTAACCTCTACATCAAAGATGGCTTTATCCAGGCAGTTGGTGACGCAAATGCTATGCCGGAGACAGCCGACCAGGTATTGGACTTATCCGGGCATATTGTGTTTCCAGGATTTGTTAACACCCACCATCATTTTTACCAAACCCTGACACGGGCAGTGCCCAAGGCACAAAATGCCAATCTTTTCAACTGGTTGGTGACTCTTTACCCAATTTGGGCCAGGATGAGGCCTGAGGATATCCGGCTTTCCACGCAAACCGCGCTGGCAGAGCTAGCCCTCTCTGGCTGTACCACGGCTTCTGATCATCTCTACCTGTTTCCTAATGGGTCCAGGCTGGATGATGAGATCGCAGCTGCCAGTGCTGTTGGCGTAAGACTGCATGCTTCACGCGGTTCGATGAGCCTGGGTGAATCAGATGGCGGTCTTCCCCCTGACAGCGTGGTCGATTCGGAAGAAGACATCCTCAAAGACAGCCAGCGTCTGATTGAAACTTATCATGATCCAAAACCGGGTTCGATGGTGCAGATCGTCCTGGCACCCTGTTCTCCCTTCAGCGTAACCGGTGATTTGATGCGCCAATCTGCTGCCCTGGCGCGGGAATATGGTGTACACCTCCACACGCACTTAGCTGAAACCAAAGACGAGGAAGATTTTTGTATCGAAAAGTTCGGTCATCGACCGGTGGCTTACATGCAGGAAGTGGATTGGATTGGTGATGATGTCTGGTTTGCGCATAGTGTGCATGTAGACGAAGCTGAGATCAAGCTTTATGCCAGCACGGGCTGTGGTGTTGCCCATTGTCCCAGCTCAAACATGCGCCTGGCTTCGGGGATTGCACCGATTGTTCAGATGCTCACCAGCGGAGTCAAGGTGGGGCTTGGGGTTGACGGCTCAGCCAGCAATGATGGCTCGCACCTCCTGGGCGAAGCTCGTATGGCTATGCTCCTGGCGCGTTTAGATGCCGGGTTGGGTGGCGCTTCGCGTTCGGGAGAGGATGCACCCCCTTTGATGAGTGCCCGCCAGGCGCTGGAAATTGCCACCCTGGGTGGCGCAGCCGTGTTGGGTCGAGAGGATATCGGTTCGCTGGCCGTTGGTAAATGCGCTGACCTGTTTGCCATCAACCTTAACCGCTTGGGGTATGCCGGCGCTTTACACGACCCGGTGGCAGCCGCCTTATTGTGTGCACCGCAGACTGTGGACATCAATATTGTTGGCGGCAAAATTATTGTCAAAGATGGTCAAATGGCAACCCTGGATGTCACTAACCTTGTGAAAAAGCATAACCAGGCTGCACACCGGCTGTTGCATGGCTAAGGGTTCGATGATCACACGACGACCGCAGGTTGCCTGGAATCAGCTGACATCGGATCAAGCCAGTGTTTGCCAAACACTACTGGCCGAGGGTGTGCATTTAGGAGAGTTTAATGACTGATGAGCGATCAACCTATCAGCGGTTGCAAAACGAGCTTTCAAACCTAATACAAAATACACCAAAAGGATCCAAGCTGCCGTCCGAGCCTGTTCTGGCAGAGAAACTGGGTGTATCTCGGGCAACTTTGCGAGAGGCAATGCGTACCTTTGAGAGCCAGGGGTTGCTCAGACGCCAGCAAGGCGTTGGCACTTTTGTGGTTGGACCAACCCAATTGATCGAAACAGGATTAGAAGTCCTGGAAAGTATTGAAACCGTGGCAGATAGGATTGGCCTGGAGGTTTCGATGGGAGGTTTTGAAATATCTCACCTCGAGGTTGATGCACAACAAGCTGAAAAACTAAACCTTGATGTGGGGGAACCGGTCATTGAGGTGCGCAGGGTGATCATGGCTTATGACTCGCCAGTTGCTTATTTGGTCGATATTCTCCCTGAACATGTGATCGACCCTGAAACCCTGGTAACCCGTTTCACAGGTTCTGTTCTCGATTTATTGATCCACATTGGCGACCCACCCCTGGCCAGCTCAAAAACAGAGATCAGCGCGGTCCATGCACCGGTGGATGTGGCCAAAGCACTTAATATTCAACGGGGGGATACATTGCTGCTGCTCACAGCACTATTATTTAATGAAGATGGCGACCCGATGGATTACTCTCACAGTTATTTCCTCCCGGGATATTTTCGCCTTCATATTATACGGAAAATCGGTGGTGAGAATCTATGAACCAACACCCCATTTTTAATCAAAAAACCATTTTATCAAAAGGAGTACAGTACAATGCGTAGTTTTTTAGGTCGTGATATTCTTTCGTTGAAAGACTTTGAACGTAATGAGTTTTT
>SLIC01000027.1 GCA_007135845.1 Candidatus Brevefilum sp. | reverse complement strand
TTAACTCCTTTATTGAAAAACATTTTCATTACGTGACATTAAAAAACCCACCTTATGCTGCTTTGCAGGTGGGACATAAACCATACAGCTCCAACAAATGGTCGCTGACCTGGTAGCCGGTTTGACGCTCAACACGCTGAACAATCATCGTTAGGTCTTCAGAGCCGATGAACTCGACGGCGTTTTTGCATGACCGACATACCAGGTGGTGGTGATGACCGGGAGAAGCCAGCACATACCCCTGGCATTCATCCTGGCTGTGGACGCGGCGCACCAACCCGAAGTCGTCCAGAAGATCGAGGGTGCGATAGACGGTCACCAACCCAATATTTTCATTTTGATCCAGGGCGCGCTGATGGATGGTTTGCGGCGAGAGGGGTACGCTGGCTGTTTCCAGGATGTTGATCACTACCTGGCGCGGACGGGTCAGTCTGAGGCCCTTCTGATTAAGTTTTTCCTGAAGATCCATAGCATTTCCTTATTGAAAAAAATTATCGATAAGGATTGTACCGATTGATCAGAAGGGAGTCAAGGGGTATGGGGGAATATTGAGATTATCTTAGCCGCCAATCGATGTCAATGATATTGCTCTCCATAACAAGGGCGTTACATATGTCATGTATAAGCATTACTTTTGTTCATTGATGAGCTGAGAAATTTCGCTTATAGTTGTGGTCACCCTTAACATATTTGATGAAATTAATGTGGAGAACCATATTAATTAAGGTGGCATCCAGTAAATCAACTCGAACAATTGGATTAAAGCGATACACCCACACCATATCGTGGAACAAGAAATTAAGCAGGCATTAAACAATCAACCATGATGATCAAACGAATCGTGTCTCAATTAGAAAAGTACTGTTGCGGGCTCCATCCCCTGGCAGCTGCGTACAAACGTTATTACCGAGAGGTGGTTTTAAACGAAATTGCCCTGGGAAACATTTCAAAAAACTGCAGGGTGATCAATATCGGATGCGGCGCAATTCCCTTCACGGCGATGTTGTTATCCGAAATAACAGGTGCCAGAGTGACTGCAATGGATCGTGATTTTGAAGCCAGCCAACTCGCACAAAAAAGCCTATCTCGGTTCAAGCTGGGCGACCTGGTCGATATCCTTCATGGCGATGCCTCCGACTATCCCTGGGGAGCAGGTAATTATGATATTGCTCTGATCGCACTGCAAGCTGAACCCAAAAGTGAAATCATCAATAATCTAACGAATGTGGTTAATAGGATAATTGTGCGGGTGCCCAGTGAACCCTTTCGGTATCAATATGACCACTTACCACCGAACTTTGAAATCCTGCGCAGCGTGCCACAAAACATGAAAACCTTTAACCAATCCATATTAATTCCAGCAAAACCGGTAAAACCGGGTATTTTCCAACCGAGTATGAATGCTCTCTCTTAACCATCAATCTCAAAGCAGGAGAAACAAAATGTATCCAATCAATATCAACAAGCGCAGAAAGTTTTCTTTTATAGCTATTACTTTACTGACAATGGCATTGCTATTCGCAGCTGTCAAACCAACACCGGTACTGGCCGATTCGCCTCCTGAACTCGGTATGATCGCTGAATCACTACAGGAAATAGCCGAGGAAATGGAACAGGTTGCGGACGATATCGAAGAAATCCATGAAGACATGCATAAGGTCGCTTTTTCACTGAGGCTGATCTCATTTGCCACGATTGGCATCCTGGTGGTACAGGTCTTAGATTTTCTCGTCAAAACATTCAAAAAATCTTAAAGTAGATACCATGAACAAGAGCATTCATCCTGGGTTTGAAAATCTGACGTCGAATCAAACCCTCATTAAAATTAAAGAAAAGAACCTTTGCAGAAGCATCAGTTTCACTGATTATCTCTACGGCCTGATAGCGACCGTGATTAAGAGGCTAGAGCGGTTATTTTCTCGAAACAAAAGCCTGTTCCTTTTGTATGGAATGCTGTTTTATGGCAAAGTGCTGCAAAAAGAACTGGCTGAGAAAAACCTTCCGCAAGGTGCCAGGGTACTGCACATTGGTTGCGGCGCATTACCTTACACTGCCTACTATCTAGCCAGGCAGGGTTACAGCATTGACGCCGTCGACTCTGATCAATACGCTATTGCTCATGCCCAACACTTGATCCATTCCCTGGGACTGGAATCCCAGATACGTTTGATCAATCAAAACGGGATGCACACCTCGTCAAAAGACTATGATGCTATTTGGATTTCATTACATGTTACTGATAAAACCAAGGTGCTAAAAAAGGCTGTCAAACAGGCCTGTCCGGGCACCTGGATTATCTATCGTGAACCACGTGCTTGGTTAAGCCTGATCTATAACAACATCCCTCCAGACCCAGCACTGGATGCACTTAGGCAGTCATCTGTGAATCACTGCCTGGGTAAAAAATCTGTTTCAATACAATTAACTGAGAGAATCCCGAGATATGGAAGAAATGATTAACGACAGACCAACAACCCTGCAGATGGCTGCCTGGAACCCCCACACCCATCTTTGCAGCTCTTTTATCAGCATGGCTGAATTACGACCCGGCCAGCAAGGAGTTGTGATTGATGTGCCTAAAACGGATTTACTGCCAGAATTGAGCATCCGTGTCGGTAAAAAGATCAGTATCATCGCCCGAAGCCTTGCCGGTGGCCCAATCCTGGTCAGGGTGGATAATCGCTCAATCGCTATTGATCTGGAAATCGCCCGGGACATCTTGCTTGATCCTGGGAAATAAAAATGAAGAATAAAACGGTCTTACTGCTCGGTCAACCCAATGTAGGAAAGAGTGTTATTTTTTGCGCGCTCACCGGGCACTACATGATGATCTCCAATTACGCCGGGACAACAGTCGAGTTCACCAAAGGCAAAATGAAGATCAATGAACTAACCTGTGACCTGATTGACGCGCCCGGCACCTACAGCCTGAAAGCAACCAACGAAGCTGAAGTTGTTACTGTCAACCTCTTGAAAGAAAAACCATCGGCCGTCATTTGCGTTCTGGATGCGCTGAATATCGATAGCGGCTTGCACCTGCTGTTAGAAGCCCTAGAATACAATTTACCAACCATTGCCGTCATCAACCGCTTAGACCTTTCTCAAAAACGAGGTCTGGAAATCGATCACCAGGTGCTGATCGAAGAATTGGGCATTCCCGTGATCTCTACTGTAGCCACCAACGGCAGCGGATTAGACCTGTTATCACAAGAACTCTATCAGCTCCTAACGGAGACGGCTGACTCCTGCCAGTATTATACATGCGGGGGGTGCACCAGCTGCAGGCAGATGCATGGAAAGCAGCGACGTAAGGGCTGGATGACGAACCAAGGGGTTGCTGCAGGCATCAGCAATCATCAAAGCACAGCAGTCATTGAGCTAGACAAATGGCGCCTGGCCGACTTTCTAGCTGACAGAGTTCGCAGTGAAAACAATCAACCAGTCCATACCCATCGCGCAGACATACTGGTCAAACCATGGCCGGGCATTCCAATCGCGGTCGGAATCATGGGTTTAATGTTTGCATTGGTGATTGGTTTGGGGATGGGTATCCGCAGGTTTATGCTCTTGCCTTTCTTCAGGGGCCTGGTATTCCCGGTGATTATCAACGCCGTCACATCTCTGGTTGGAATCGAGTGGTTACGGAACGTATTGATCGGTGAATATGGGTTTTTGATCAAAGGTTTGGAGTGGCCCTTTGCCCTGGTATTGCCCTATGTGCTCTCCTTTTATCTTGGCTTGAGTTTCCTCGAGGATTGGGGATATTTACCAAGGCTAGGTGTTTTGCTGGATGGGGTTTTTAAGAAGTTTGGCCTTTCTGGTTCTGCAATCATTCCGCTTCTATTGGGATACGGCTGCGGCATTCCGGCCATCATGGCGTCACGTTCGCTGCCATCACGCAAACAACGCATTATCGTTTCTTCAATCATCTGTTTCACCATCCCCTGTGTATCCCAAACCGGTGCATTCATTGCCCTCCTGGCAGAGCGTTCCATCTCAGCGATGCTGCTATTGTTTGCGTTTTCCGTCATTACGATGATCCTCATCGGTGTATTTCTGGATAGCCGCCTGGAGGGACAGCATCCTTTCACCCTGATGGAAGTGCCCGAGCTGTTGATTCCAAAGCCTGGGG
>SLIC01000212.1 GCA_007135845.1 Candidatus Brevefilum sp. | reverse complement strand
TGCTCGTGCACTGCATCATATGGGCAATTTCAGCGATCGTGACTACCAGGCATACACTCGCCTTTATCAGCTCGTAGTAAGCAATCTTCCTAAACCCGATCTGTTAATCCACCTGCGCGCACCTGTACCGATCTTATTGGAAAGGATTCGCCGTCGCGCCCGTCAAATTGAGTCAAGTATTGATGGAGATTACCTATCACTGTTAGAGAGGTTCTACGAAGAATGGGTTCAGGATTTTGATCTGTGTCCGGTTCTCACCATCCGCAGTGATGACCTGGATTTTGTCCATCGTCCAGAACACCTGGATATCGTTGTCCAACGTATCAAGGATCGACTATCAGGCAAGGAGGAGATGGTTTTTTAAGATTGCCGATGTTCATAAACATGATCAATAACAATATTCACTAGCTTTTTTCAGTGTGCTGACCTGATTTATTCACGGCAATGATACGATATCCTTTCACCCACCCTGTTCAGTTGTGGTCTGAACAACCCCAGGTGGCCTGTGCCTTAAAATTGGATATCAAATATAAAACTTAACCCATTGCAACTTTTCATCGCGGATATCGTATATCACTTTAGAGGAACCAATTGGAGATGATGTGAGTGAAAAAGAAACACTGTGGATTAAAAGCGCTATTCAGGGTGATGAACAATCCTTTGGATTCCTTGTCGACCATTATCAAAAACCAGTGTTCAGCTTATGCTACCGTATGTTAGGAAATTATCATGATGCTGAAGATGCTGCACAGGAAAGCTTCATTAAGGCCTACCAAAACCTGAAAAAGTATGACACTATCCGCCCCTTTGGTACCTGGCTTCTCTCCATCACTGCACACCACTGCATCGATTGTCTTCGTAAAAGGCGCCTGCCAACAGTTTCCATCGAGGCACTACCGGCGGAGATCGTGCCGGATAAAGGAGTACCCTCACCAGAGTTGGTATTTCGCCAAGCAGAATGGGACTTAAGAGTCAAAGAACTTATGATGAGCCTAAAACCGCTTGATCGGGCAGCTGTGGCATTAAGATATTGGCATGAATGTTCAGAGGTGGAGATTGCAGAAGCATTAAACTTGTCTGTAAGTGCAGTAAAAAGCCGTCTCTACCGATCACGACAGACTCTGGCCAAATCCTGGCTGGAAATGGAAAAGAACTCCACGTCCAAAGAAAGGAGACCTTATGAGTCACCAGCCATATGAAGAGTATCTCTTCAGAAAAGAGCCTTTGAATGCAGAACAGCAGCACCAGTTAAACTCTCATCTAAAAGATTGTGAACACTGCAGCTCGCTTGCTGGCACATTTGCAAATTTGGAAGAAATGTTCACCAACAGCCCAACACCCGAACCAACACCTGGTTTCACCCAACGTTGGCATGTTCGATTGAAGGAATACCGCACCAAGCAGCAAAGACGCAACCTCTGGTTTATGACCATCGGTTTGTTTTTCCTTTCGGGCCTTATCCTGCTGTTCCTTTTTTTCTATCACATTCAGTTTATAAACGTGGCTTACGAGCTGAGCCTTTTGATCGCCAGAGTCAGCCGATTTGCTGCAGAGGTCAGATTTTCTATAAATATGTTCCGCTCGGTATCCAGCACCCTGCCGTTAGCGATCCCAATCATATTGTTATTAACCACTAGCACCTTATTAGCATTCACCGCCCTGACAATAACCTGGTTTAGGGTTATTGTCAGGCTCTATTCACCCATCCAAAAGAGAGGAAACTTATCATGAAAAAGATTTATAAATTGCTCCTTGTTTTTACCATTATCCTTGTCATCACACTGGCAATACCCACCGATGCGCTGGCAGCGCCACTCGCCAGCGATCGCACAATTATTGGAGAAAGCTTTACCCTGGAAAGCGGTCGCATATTAGATGGCGACCTGAATGTGATTGGCGGGGTGGTGGAAATTGAAACCGACGCAACTGTCAATGGAAATGTGCTTGTTCTTGGCGGGCTGGTCACCATCGATGGGACGATCAAAGGCAACCTGACCGCAATTGGCGGCACAGTCAATCTTAATCAAAACGCTGTGATCGAAGGAGATTTAATCTCCCCCGTTAGCTATGTAAACATCGAATCAAGTGCCAGCATTTTGGGTGAACAAATCGATGAATGGGCCTTCACCGGCATTGGTTTAGAGCGATTTATGGAAATCAGGCCTTTCATCTTTCGCGCCAGGCCCATCAACCTTTTCCCGGTTCTGATGCAACTCGCTAGAACCCTTGCAACGACGCTGGTGATGGCTGCCTTAGGTGCGTTATTGCTGTTGGTGATGCCAAAACCAGCAGACCGCATGAGGAGGTCATTAATTTCCTCTCCCTGGCAGGTGTTAGGATATGGCGCGCTAACCGCCCTGGTCATGTTCATTTTTGGCGTTTTCCTGCTTGTAACAATCTGCCTGATACCAGTTTTAATCCTGGTCGGGCTTACACTCGCATTGGCGGTATTGGTTGGTTGGTTGGCATTAGGTTATGAGCTGGGTCGGCAGCTTGCTGCCACGATTTTTAAGACCAAATGGCACCCTGTCCTTTCAGCAGCCTTAGGCAACTTGTTGCTTTACCTGGTTGCGAAAGGGGTCAGCCTGATCCCCTGTTTAGGTTTATTCCTCGTATTCATCACAATGCTGTTTGCCTTAGGCATGACTGTCGTGACCCTGTTTGGAACGTATCCCTATCCTCGTTCATTGGTTGAGGAAGAAAGCGAAGAACAAATTGTTTTGTTCGAAAAGGAGCAAGCCCCGCCAATGCATACCTCTGTAAGGGAAGAACCAGAATCCATCATCGTGCCCCCGCCAGCGCCTCCTGTTGAACCGCATCTCGAGGAAGAAGGAGATGTTGATCCTGTCGAAGTTATGCCTGATATCCCAATAGAAGACCTGAATCTGGGAACACGGATCAATAACATCCTCAAAGAGGCTGATGTTACCACCGTGGATGATGCCATGAAACTGCTCAATGTAGGAGATGAAGCTCTGCTGGCGATTAGTGGATTTGGAGAAAAATCTTTGGTCGATCTAAAGGAGGCCTTGCAAAGTTTAGGCTATCAAATTCCTGAAGGATCCGATCAATAAACCTCACAAGAATTGCAGACCAAGCCAGCCTGTTAGGCTGATCAAAAAGGCTGGCTATCACCTAAACATTTGACTAGGAAGTAACGATGAAAAAACAACTGATTCTTGTGATCACAGTCCTTTTATTGGCAACCCTTGCGTGTTCGCTTCAAAACCTTCAACTGGAAACCATCGACCCGCAGATCGTATTCATTTCCGAACCTTTACCTGATGAAGCACTCGCAACACAACTGGTATTCAAAATGACCGGGGGGCAGTTCTTCATCACCCCGGATGCAGAAGGTTTAGTGACAGGCAGCATTAAATACAATGTCGAGCCCTGGGCACCCGAATTCATCCGGCGCGATCAATATTTTGAGATCAGGCAAGTTAATCCCTTCCGCATCACCGGGATTCCTTTTGGAGACTTTGAAAACACCTGGGAACTGGGGTTAACAAATGCCTTGCCGTTGGATATCACCATTGAGGGTGGTGCCAGCGAGAACAACTTTGATCTTTCCGGCTTGTATCTGACCAATCTCAAGATCACCCAGGGTGCCAGCGACACCACTGTTCGTTTTGATGCACCCAATCCAGGTGTGATCGAAGATTTCTCCTTTACAACAGGCGCTTCATCTGCAAAAATATTTGGGTTGGGAAATGCAAATTTCAGAAGTATGACCATGTCCGGTGGTGCTGGTAATTACACCCTGGATTTCACCGGAAATTTATCGCACGATGCTTTCGTTGAAGTCAAAGCCGGGATCAGTAATTTCACCATCATTATTCCGTCTGGTATGAGAGCAGTCGTGGTAAATAAAGGTACCGTCAGTAATGTCAACACGCAGGGTACCTGGCTGGTAACAGATCAAACCTACACAACCCTTAACGAAGGCTTCAACCTGACAATCAACCTTGATCTATCTGTTGGAAATGTCAACTTAATTCACGTAGAATAAACCCGATGTTAAGAATCGATAAAATTTCACTAACATTATTGACAAAACCTTATTATTATGGTTTAATATGATTACTCGCTGGCCGGGTGCCCCCCTCACCCGGTCAGCGAGCTTTTTAAT
>SLIC01000192.1 GCA_007135845.1 Candidatus Brevefilum sp. | reverse complement strand
GGGGAAATTCTTATCTTTGTTTTTAGCCGTATTGATTGGTATGTACCTGACGATCCTGGTTGCTAATATGGGCGGCTACGTGGATGAGATTATGCGCGGGCAAATCCGTGACAGCATTGGCATGATGGTCAGCATGGACCCCGAGATGCGGCAGCGTCCGGTCGAGGAACGGAACGAATTGATGCAAGGGCTTATTGAGGCGGAGGAAAGACGCTTAGGGCTGGACCAGCCATTTATTGGCCGCAGCTTCCGCTTTTTGTATGATGCCATGCGCCTTAATTTAGGCCGAGCACAGCATATCAGCAGTGACAGCGGCTCACGCTTTGTGCGGTTGGTCATTCTCGAACGACTGCCGCCGACCTTATTGCTGATGACGACGGCCAGTTTTTCATTATTTATTATCAGTCTCATCTTTGCACTGTTTTTATCCAGGAATTATGGCTCGGTTCTCGATAAAATTGTCATCGCCCTTTCGCCGACCTCCTCAGCACCGCCCTGGTTTTACGGCATCTTTTTGCTGTTGATCTTTGCAGCCGTGCTGGGGTGGATGCCCTTCGGTGGCATGGTGGCTGCCCCGCCGCCTGAAGACCCGATTGCTTATGCCCTCAGCCTGGGCCGGCACCTGGTGCTGCCCGTGGCTGCCTGGTTGATCAGCGGGTTCTTTGCCAGCGTCTTTGGCTGGCGCACCTTTTTCTTGATCTTCTCAATGGAAGATTATGTCGAGCTGGCCCGGGCTAAGGGCTTGCCCGCCCGGGATATTGAACGCCGCTATATCCTGCGTCCCACGTTACCCAACATCATCACCAGTTTTGCCCTGATGTTAATTCTTCTATGGCAAGGCGCCATCATCACCGAGACGGTGTTTAACTGGCCCGGGTTAGGGCGTCTGCTCTACCGGGCAGTACAAACGTTTGATACACCAATTATTATCGGGTCACAGGTGATTTACGCCTATCTTTTGGCATTTACGGTCTTTTTGTTGGACTTTATCTATGCCCTGGTTGATCCCCGGGTGCGCTTGGGAAGTGGAGGACCAAAAGCATGAAAAAACTCTTTGCCAACTTTAAACAATTTCCCTCTGCGATTGTTGGGTTGATCCTGATCCTATTTTTGGTTGTGTTATCGATCTACGTGGTGGTTGCCATTCCTTACGACGAGGCCATTCGAATCTGGCGGGGCGGCGAAGATGTGCGTTCCGATGTACCCAGAACAGCCCGTCCGCTTTACGTGAACTGGTTCACACGGCAGAATTTACCTACAACGATCGTGGTTGACAGCACAGACCCGGATGCAGGGATTGAGAAGACTGTTACGCAAATCACGGATGATATGTGGGACATCCAGATGGTGCTGCCCTTCGATTTTCCCTACGACGATTTTCCCCAGGAATTGCAGTTAATCTTAACGACGACGTATACAGATAAGTCTCCCTTTGTGACCCTGACCTGGTATTTCCCAGACGGTGAACGCATCAAGATCGCCGATGTCACCGCCAGGCGGCGGGAGACGGTGCGTTTTGATTTGGAAGAAAGACTGATCCGGCAATTAGATGGTGTTCCCCCCCGGATTGGGCTGTTAAGTCTCCCCGATACTGACCCACCTGAAGCGTGGCAGGGCCGCTATGAATTGCATGTGGATACGATCGTCTTTGAAGAGGATTCTGACATTGAAGCCAGGTTTGTCAGCATGGGCCAGGTGCACGGCATTGCCGGCACCGATCATCGCCGCCGAGACCTCTCCCTGGCTTTGTTATGGGGCGCGCCGATCGCGCTGGCCTTTGGTCTGACGGCTGCCTTGGGGACGACCTTCACCACCATGTTCATTGCCGCGATCGGGGTGTGGTTTGGCGGTGTGGTGGATGAGATCATCCAGCGCATCACGGAGGTTTACATGGTGCTGCCCTTCCTGCCCATCCTGATCATGGTGGGTATCTTCTACAGTAGAAGCATCTGGGTGCTGCTGGTGGTGGTGATTGCCCTCAGTATCTTTGGCGCGGCCATCAAAAACTACCGCGCCATCTTTCTGCAAATTAAAGAAGCAGCCTATATTGAAGCTGCCCGTTCCTACGGTGCGGGTAACTGGCGTATTATTTCACGCTACCTGGTGCCGCGTATCATCCCGATCTTGATTCCGGGCTTGATTGGTGCCATTCCGGGCTATGTGTTCCTGGAGGCTTCTTTGGCTGTGTTAGGCCTGGGTGACCCGATCTTACCCACCTGGGGTAAGATCATCAATGATGCCCAGATGAATGGCGCTTTGTACCGCGGTCAGTATTACTGGGTGCTGCAGCCAGCAGCGATGTTGATGATCACGGGTTTGGGTTTCGCCATGATCGGTTTTGCATTGGACCGCATCTTCAACCCCAAATTGAGAGAGGTATAAGATTAATGGCTGGTGATAATTTATTACGAGTTAAAGATTTAAAATTATTTTTCCGCACGACCAAGGGTGTTGTGCGGGCGGTCGACGGCGTCGATTTTGAGTTAGCCCGTAACCGAGCGGTGGTGATCGTGGGCGAATCAGGCTGCGGCAAGACTTCGATGGCGAAGGCCATCTTACGGCTGCTGCCGAAGAATGTGGACACCTACACCGGCAAGGTCTATTTGAATGACCTGGACACCATGGCATTGAAGGATGAGGAATACCGCCTCAAAATGCGTTGGGTCAAGATGTCGATGGTGCCGCAGGCTGCCATGAACTCACTTAACCCGGTCATGAAAGTGGGAGACCAGGTGGCCGAACCAGCCATTATCCATAATAATATGAACAAGGACGTTGCCATGGAGCAAGCCAAGACCATGTTCCAGCATGTAGGCGTCCCCCAGGATTTTCTTGAACGTTATGCCTTTGAACTCAGCGGTGGGATGCGCCAGCGGGTGGCGATTGCCATGTCGTTGGTGTCGCTGCCGGAATTGATCGTTCTGGACGAGCCAACCTCGGCCTTGGACGTGCTCACCCAGGCCAATATCTTCAATGTGCTCAAGCGGATCAAGGAAGATTTGGGCATGAGTTTTATCCTCATTACCCACGATGTGGCAACCTCGAGTGAACTGGCTGATGATGTGGCGGTGATGTATGCCGGGCAGATTGTGGAGACCGGCGATGCACACCGGTTCTTTGCTGGCCCACTGCATCCTTACTCAATCAAGCTGATGAACAGCGTCCCGCGGCTTCGTGCCCGGCAGGAACCCGATTTTATCGTCGGACAGCCGCCCAGCTTGCTCAACCCCCCCACAGGCTGCCGGTTTGCGGCACGCTGCCCCTCGCGGTATGAACCCTGTGATGAAGAACCGCCCACCGTCAATATCGAAGGGCGCACAGTTAAATGCTGGCTGCATGTGAAATAAGGAGAAATGATGACGATTGATAACACACGGACAGAATCACATGAAGCCCAGGTGGAGGGGGCAAAAATCAAACCTTCCAGCGCGGATGTGCTGCTATCGGTGCAGAATCTCAAGATTTGGTTTGAGCTGCGCAAATTTGGCTTTGGCATCTCAGGGTATGTGCATGCAGTAGATGATGTCAGCTTTGACCTGCATTACGGCGAAACGATTGCAATCGTGGGTGAATCAGGGTGCGGCAAGACCACATTGATGAAGAGCATCCTGGGTTTGTACCAACCCACTGATGGTGAGATCTTTTTCGAAGATGTGCGCCTGAGCGAGCTGGGAGGCTCTGCGATGCGGAAATTCCGTTCCCAGATTGGCTACGTGCAGCAGGACCCTTACGGTGCGCTGCCGCCTTTTATGAACGTTCAGACGATCCTCGAAGAGCCGATGAAAATCAACGGCATCAAGGATAAAAAAGAACGACGAGATCGGATCTACACCACGCTTGAGGAAGTCAAGATGAGTCCGCCTGAGGACTTTCTTGAGAAGTTCCCCCATATGCTCAGCGGCGGGCAGCAGCAGCGCATCGTGCTGGCACGCGCCATGGAATTGGATCCCAAATTGATCGTCGCTGACGAGCCAGTTTCGATGCTGGATGCGTCGGTGCGGGTTGAAATTTTGCGCTTGATGCAATCTCTGCAGCAGCGCTATAATCTGGCGGTCATTTACATCACCCATGACCTCTCAACAGTGCGTTACTTCTCAGAACGCGTCTTCGTGATGTACGCTGGCAAGCTGATCG
>SLIC01000237.1 GCA_007135845.1 Candidatus Brevefilum sp. | reverse complement strand
TACTTATCAATATTGATTTGTGCTAGAATAATGCCATGGCAGAAGATAAAGAATTAGAAGCTAACAATAATGAACACGAAGAAGAAAAGCCTGAAGAGAAAACCGCTTCAAGCGAGAATTCTTCCAACGTAGAAGACACTCAAGAAAATCAGGTAAACTCTCTGGAAGGGGATGATCAAGACGCGCAAGAAAGCGAGATTAACCAGGGCGAATTTAACGATTTGTCATCAGAATGGGTGGCTGAAATTGATGACGATGATGAGTTAGAGGCAGATCGACCTTTAACAGGGACGGATCAGCCTCAACCTGATGAGTCTGACTCTGACGAGGGGTGGTGGGCAGGTGCGCCTTTCAGACCGATCGAAGAGCTCGATGAGGAAGACACGCAGCCTGTGAACGTGAAACGCGGCACCGGTGATGAGACCCGGGTTACGCCAGTAAAACCCACTTCTGATGATGACAAGGCTACCCGTGCAATTCCTGTTGGTCGAAGAGAAGACCCCCAGGCCACCCGTGTAACGCCAGCGTTCAATGGCAATAGGCATAATACAGATGATATGGCAACAATTCCACCTAAGAATGTTCCCCCGGATTGGACGCCAAACAAAACCACCCTGCCCAGGCATGTCAGTGAAATTGATCCACAGGCCACTCGGGTGACTCCTGCCGCATACCAGATCACGGGACAGACCAACGCGCAGGGTACACAAAGAACAAATACTCAACACCCTGTTACGCCTTCTCCGCAGCCCAGCCAAAAGCAGGGACGCCGGCCCTCAGAAACAGCCCGTCCCAAAAAACCACGCAAGAAGCGGTCCTTTGGCGCGAAATTGCTCAGGGTTTTCCTGGTATTTCTTTCCTTACTCGTTTTTGCCGCGTTGATTTTTGGTTCATTTGCCATTTACCAGTATTACCGCATTCGATCAACCCTTCCCAATGTCAGTGAGTTACGCGCGCGGGCAGCCCAGTTTGAGACCACCCGAATCCTTGATCGTGATGGCAATGTGCTGTATGAGATCCTGGACCCAAGCGCAGGTCGGCGGACTTATGTCCCCCTGGAAGATATTTCTCCCTATCTAATTGCGGCCACCATTGCGACCGAAGATAAGGATTACTATACCCACCCTGGCTTTGATATGCTGGCAATGGGGCGCGCGCTGTGGCAGAACTATACTGCAGGTGAAATCGTATCAGGTGCATCAACGATTACCCAGCAATTAGCCCGAGCATTGCTGCTTGACCCTACGGAACGTTACGAACAAACTATGGAGCGGAAAGGGCGAGAGATCGTCCTGGCGTATGAGATCACACGCCAATACTCAAAAGAAGAGATTCTTGAGCTGTATCTCAATGAAAACTACTACGGGAACATGGCTTACGGTGTGCAAGCAGCTTCAGAAACTTATTTTAACAGCAACGCTGAATCTCTAAGTCTATGGCAGGGTTCCTTCCTGGCTGGATTACCACAGGCACCATCCGTTTATGATATTTATAACAACCGCGAAGCCACGCTTTATCGACACCGTTCGGTACTGGTTTTGATGTATGAATTGAGCCGTGAGCGGAATTGTATTGAGATCGGTTCAGGCAGGCCCCCAGTTTGTGTTTCCTACGTAGAAGCCACGCAAGCTGGCATTGATCTTGAGAATTTTGATTTCCCCGAAATCAGCTTCAGCATGCGTTATCCGCACTGGGTTGTTTATATTCGGTCTTTGTTAGAAGAGCAGTTCGACCCACAGACCATTTACCGCAGTGGGTTTACCGTTCATACCACATTGGATCCACGCTTACAGAACGAAGCTGAGCGAATTGTCTCAGCCCAGATAGCTGCTTTGGTTGACAATAATGCTAGTAACGGTGCCCTGGTGGCAATTGACCCAAACACCGGGGAAATCCTGGCAATGGTTGGCTCGGCAGATTTTTACAACGAGTCGATCTCTGGCCAGGTCAATATGGCTATGTCGCAAACACGGCAGCCCGGTTCAGCAATTAAACCCCTGACTTATGTGGCAGCCTTCGAAAAGGGATGGACGCCATCCACTTTGATCTGGGACGTGCCCACTGAGTTCCCGCCTTCAACAGATCCTTTCGATACCAACCCGCCTTATGTGCCAGTTAACTACAACAGGAGATTTCATGGTCCTGTAACCGTACGCTCTGCGCTGGCAAATTCATACAATGTTCCTGCCGTGAAAACACTTGAATTTGTGGGTATCTACGACAATCCTGATACCCGGGTGGAGGAAGGTCTGATCGCTTTTGCCCGAAGATTGGGTATCACCAGCCTGACTCGTCCAGACTACGGACTATCACTGACCCTGGGCGGTGGTGAGGTGAGCTTGATGGAGCTAACCTCAGCGTTTGGGACCTTTGCCAATGAAGGCCGGATGATGCCGACATCTGCAATCACCAGGATACTGGACAACACTGGCAATGTGGTTTATGAATTTGAACCGCCGAGCGGATCTCAGGTCGTCAGGACGGAGCATGCCTACTTGATCTCCGACATCATGGCAGATAAAAACGCCCGCATTCCAATGTTTGGTACCAACCCGGTGATAAATTTGCCTTTCACAGCTGCTGTGAAGACTGGAACGACCAATGACTTTCGGGATAACTGGACGATAGGTTATACACCTGATCTGGTCGTCGGTGCTTGGGTTGGAAATGCCGATTATACACCGATGGTCAACACCACCGGGTTAACCGGTGCAGGACCAATCTGGGCGCAGTTTATGACCTATGCGATTGATACAATGATGGGTGGAACCCCTTCACCCTTTGTCCGCCCACCTGGCATCGTTGACCGGGTTATCTGTACGGCATCAGGTACGGAGCCCTCAGAATGGTGCCCACAGCAGCGAAGCGAAATCTTTGCAGCTGATCAACCGCCGCAACCTAAGACAGAAGACCTGTGGAAGCAAGTTGTCGTGGATACATGGACCGGATTGGCGATCTCAGATGCATGCAGTGATTTTCTTGATGAGATGTTTGCGGCCAATGTCACCGACCCATGGGCCAGGCGCTGGTTAAAGGAAGATTCCGAAGGTAGAACCTGGGCAAACAACCTGGGTTTCTCTTCCCCTTTGATTTTTGTGCCAGAACGCGCCTGCCGCGCTGATGACCCCCGCCCGATTATCAACTTAACGGGGATCACCGATGGTCAAAATATCAACGTCAGCCCCTTGGAGATTCGGGGAATGATCACGGCGACACGCAATTTTGATTATTACCGCATTGAATGGGGACGCGGCATTGAACCCGATCGCTGGGATGTGCTGGTTGATAATCAACGCAGCCCCCAAGAAACGCCTGGAATTTTGTATGAATGGGACCTGGCAGAGCTTGACCTTGAGCCGGGATTCATTACCCTGCGGATTTACATGCACAGTACAGAAGACACTTTTGCGGAGAAGTTGTTCAGACTGAATCTCCAATTGCCGACGCCGACTCCGACTGAAACACCAACGCCAACCGAGACACCGACACCCGAACCGACACCGACACTTGAACCGATGCCAACGGAGACACTGGTACCAACACCAACACCTGTGCCAACCGAAACCCCTGAGCCATGATCCGAGGGGGATCAGTTAAGAAATAGTTTCTGGGGCAGCGAAAACCTGAGCTTACAAGAGGGCGAGTTGGGAAGCACGGTATTCCGGTGGGTCAGCACGGATCAGTTCTTTGAACAGTTCTCGGGATAGGAGTGGGTTGGCTGCCAGATCACGCACCAAGCGGAACTTCACAATCAGAAAATCGCGGTCCAATCTTTCTTTTAAGATTGGGTTGCGTTGTCGTTTATATGCCAGAAGATTGGCCCGACTTCCGGGCAGGACCAGGATATTTGACCGGGCAGGTTTAATAACGTCCCTTGCATTTAGAGACAGTTGGGAGCGTGTTCTGTTCACGTCACAAAGATGGGGTGATACAATGGCTGTCGTTATCACACTAAAACCAAATTCGGGGGTTGTATCCTTTCCATCGTACCAGAACAGCGGTTCGCTGCCGATTACACGGTAATCTAAACGTTCGCCAATTTGCTGAAGGGTTGTTAGTATGGCTTGCTTATCTGCCAGGCGTGCTGAGGGTAGTTCGAATTCCTTTAAAACCCACTGGTGTGTGGGTGGTTGTTCCAGGTCTTTGCTGTACGGATCCGTTGTGT
>SLIC01000121.1 GCA_007135845.1 Candidatus Brevefilum sp. | reverse complement strand
TTAACTATTATAAATGAAAAATAGTCGGATGGAAATAGGAAATTAGAAATCAGGTATTGGGTATTAGGTAATAGGTAATAGGAAGGATACCATCTTTCAGGTACGAACAATGAGCTGTCACCAGTCAGCGTTTTCCATTCAGCTATCAGCTAACAGCAATGAGCTATCAGCTATGAGCTACGGTAGGAGGTCAGAGAGGGCTTTGATGTGTGGGATGTGGGGACTGCCGTCATGCCGGTGGCGTCCGATTGAAACCGTGGTGATACCGAGGCTTTGCGCTGTGTCCAGGTTGGCTGGGTTATCATCGATCATCAGGCAGAGGGAGGGTTCCTCGTTCATGGCAGCCAGGGCGATTTGAAAGGCTTCAATTTCTGGTTTGCAATAGGGGTGCACTGTGTACACATCAATGATCTGTTCAAAATGCGCCTCGACACCCAATAAAGCCATCACCCGTTGAGCATGATCTGCACTGGCATTGGTGAAGATCACCTTGCGCTGCGGCAGGTTGTGCAGCATTTGATCAAGTTCAGCGTCAGGTGCGAGAAAATCTTCAAAAGGGACATCGTGGACATATTGCAGGTAGTGATCCATGTCTACTTCGTATTCCATTTGTAGTCCCCGCAGCGTGGTACCGTATTGACGCCAGAGGCGTGCCCTCATCGCGGTTACCTCTTCAGAGGAAAAGCCCATTTCGTCGGTTAAGAACTGGTCGATACGGTCCCCCACCAGGTCCCAAGCGCCGATGCCCTGGGGGTAGAGGGTATCGTCCAGGTCAAAGATCAGGCAGCGGATTTCATTCAGGTATATTTTTTGGGGAGTTGAATTCATAGGCAGGTTGATTAATTACCTCAGTTAGTCATTATGATACCATGCTGTGGTTCAGGATTGACGGGTGGGCTGAGGTGTGACGGTGTCAATCATTTGGATGTTTTGATTTAGGTTTCAGATTCGATATTAGCAGCCAGATATACAGCCATATTGATGGAAGAAAGAGGACGACCATAATTCCATAAGCGAAGGGATGCGCTGCCCAGGCGCCGGTGGGGAAGGTGCCGAAGGCGAAGACCACCGCTCCGGTGATAAAGGCTGTCAGTGAAATCACGCCCAGGCGGCGGTTTAATCGGTCCTTGAAAATTGCCTGGTACGAAAAGAGTATTCCCAGCAGGATGCTGATGGTATCGGTAAAGCCCAAACCAAGCATAAAGTGGATGGCCTGGTCGTCCCAACCGCCAGGGGGCGGCAGGATTGGGAAGGGGAAGGAGTCTGTCAACAGCAGGATCGCCCCTGCCCTGATCAATACCAGCAGGTGCAGGGTTTGTAAAATGCCGTAATAAAGAATGTGGCCTTTTACCCATTTAGGTTTCTGTTGTATGATGGTTGCCTCCTGTTATCAACAATCCAGAGATTTCGTTTTATGTTCAAATTGCAAACCATGGCAAGTTGCTTGGGTTTGCCTTTACGGGGGCTCAACTGGTTTTTTCACCAAATCCAAACTTGATAATAATAACAAATCAAGATGACCCCTTTTTCAACCCCAGGCTAACCCAATCTTTGTCAGCCAGGCGTTCAACCAGAGAAAAACCAGCTTTCTCTGCAGCCTGAAGGACTTCGGGTTCCTGGTCCACCAGGATGCCTGAGAGCAGCAGCATGCCATCTTCGCTGACCAGATCGCCCAGGTCTTCACCTAACAGGCGTACGATAACGGGTGCAAGAATGTTGACCAACACCAGGGGCGCTTCGTTGATGGTAAAGCGTCCGGTGAGGATCTCTTCCACAGATCCTTTGCCGGTTTCCAGCAAGTCCGCTGGAAGGTTATTCAAAGCAGCGTTTTCCAGGGTGGAGACCACTGCCTGGCTGTCAATATCCACAGCCAATACATGAGCGGCGCCCATGCGCCAGGCTGCAATCGAGAGGATGCCCGATCCACATCCAATATCAATGACCGATTCACCTGGGGTGAAATGGCGTTCCATTAATCGCAGGCAGAGCTGGGTGGTGGGGTGGGTGCCAGTGCCAAAGGCCATGGCCGGGTTGATGCGCACCACCAGTCGGGTTTCACCCGGGTCTATATCCTTCCAGGCTGGTATGATCAACAGGTTATTCCCAATTTTCACAGGGTGGTAGTGTACCTTCCAGGCTGCCATCCAGTCTTCGTCCTTGATCGGCGTAAAATGGGCTGGCGGCAGTGGGCTGATCTGACCCAGGTGCCACAGAGCTTCTTCCAGCTTGCGTCGTTTTTCTTCCAGGTTTTCATTCACTGCCAGGTATCCGGCCACGGCAATCTCACCCGTCGGCTCATTTCCCTGTGTCTTGGGGTTAAAGTTTGTGACGGTTTCAACAACCACCCCATTAACAACAAATCGCCCCAGCACTTCTGCCAGGGCTTCGGCTAACTCGCCGTCTGAAATTAATTTTACTTCGATCCAACGGATATCCTGATCAAGCTCAGCCACCAAAGACCTCCCGCAGCTTATCCATAAAACTCTGGTCCTGGATTTTGATATCCGGGTCCATGGTTTTGGCTAATTGTTCAAACAGCTCCCGCTGTTCCGAGCTCAACCGGGTGGGGATTTGCACCGATACAGTGACCAGCTGGTCACCGCTGCCGGAACCCCGCAGGTGGGGAATGCCCCTGTTTCGTAAGCGGAAGGTTTTGCCCGGTTGGGTACCCGGCGGGATGCGTAAATCCACATCACCGTTCAGGGTCGGGACGCTTATCTCATCCCCCAAGACAGCCTGGGAAATGTTGATGTCAAGGTCGAGCAGGATGTCATCGCCCTTACGGCGGAAATAAGGATGGTTTTCAACCTCAATTTCCAGGTAGAAATTCCCATGGGGACCGCCATGAATGCCGGGCTGCCCTTCACCCGCCAGGCGGATTTGGACGCCATTGGAAACTCCTGCCGGGATCGTAACCAGTTTGTTAACAGTTTTGCGGTCCAGGCCGCGCCCGTTACAGGTCGTGCAGGGGGTTTCTATGATTTCACCGGAACCATTACAACGCTGACAGGTGACGACCTGTACCATAGAACCCAGCAGGGTTTGATGCACCTGGCGTACTTCTCCCTGGCCGTTGCATTGTGGGCATGTTCGAGAATCGGTGCCAGGTTTCGCACCTGAACCGTTGCATGTTTGACATTCTTCGTCACGGGTGATCTGGATTTCTTTTTCAACCCCAAAGGCAGCCTCTTCAAAGGTCAGTTTGACCCGACTGCCTAGATCGGCACCGCGGCGGGGTGCATTGCGGTTGCGTCTTGAGCCCATTCCACCAAACCCGCCAAATCCGAACAGGCCTTCCAGGATATCCGAAAGGTCGATGTTGGTGAAGTCGGGCATGCCTTGTGTATTGACTCCGGCATGGCCGTAGCGGTCATAAGCGGCACGTTTCTCAGCGTCTGAGAGCACCGCATAAGCCTCATTGATCTCTTTGAATTTCTCTTCTGCATCCGGTTCCTGGCTGACATCCGGATGGTACTGGCGCGCCAGCCGGCGAAAGGCCGACTTTAGATCGGCTTCGTTGGCACCACGCGGGACGCCCAGTACTTCGTAATAATCACGTTTCGCCATCATATTCCTGTGGTTTTATTAATCCTGTCACAGGTTTCCTGTGACTATAATTCATCCGCATAAGTCTACTCATTCGCAACAGCAGTGTCAAACCTGGATGAGGTTGCGGGTGCCCGGTGGTTCTTCCGGGCACCCGAGTCATTTAAAACCGTTAAACTTGTTTATATTCTCCTTCAACGACATCTTCATCATCGCCTTTGTTTTCTCCGCCTTGATTTGAAGATGCGGTTTCACCCTGTGGCGATTCCCCGGCAGCTTGTTTTTCGGCTTCTTGCTGATAGGCGGCCTGGCCGAGCTGCTGCATAACTTCAGAAAGCTCATTGGTCGCTGCTTTAATCGCTTCAAGGTCGTCGCCGTCTTTGACTTCACGGACCTTTGCAGCGGCATCTTCAACTTTACCTTTCAGGTCACCTGGGACTTTGTCACCCAGGTCTGTGAGGGTCTTTTCGGCGGAGTAGACCATGTTGTCTGCCTGGTTTCTTGCTTCGATCAGGTCACGGCGCTTGCGATCTTCTTCCGCGTGGGTTTCCGCCTCACGGCGCATTTGTTCTACTTCCTCTTCACTGAGACCTGAGGAAGCAGTGATGGTGATGTTCTGACTGCGTCCCGTGGCTTTATCCTGGGCGGTTACCT
>SLIC01000166.1 GCA_007135845.1 Candidatus Brevefilum sp. | reverse complement strand
GGGATGGCTTACCTGGCCTTTGCACAGGCCCACGGGTTTGGACCGCAGGGGCTAATCGAGGGTCTATCGTCTTGGGGCGACATCATGCATGCTGTCCGCAGTGGCGCTCCGGTGATGACAGGTGCACAGGCCTTCCAGCAGCAGCTGGGCCACAGTCACATGCCAGAAGGCTATTACCAGGCCTGGGCTGATGGCGGCATGCAGGGTGCTCAGTTCTGGGTGCAAATGCAGCAGGCCGACTTGCAGGCGGCCAGTGCTGGTGTTCAAATGCGTCAGCTTCAGGCACAAAGACATCATTTGTGGGGCGGCGGTTCGTGGGATTCTCCAGCACCTGGCTCAATGTGGGCTTTGGAGGATATGCTCAGGGACCTCCAGCACCGATCGACCATGGGGACGTTTGACTTTCAAGAGCAGGCAACCGCCTTGCAGCGAGCGCATACGCTTGACCAGCGGTCGATCACTGAAAGACGGATGGAAGCGACTCATGGTTGGCAAGGGTTTAATCTAAACTACCAGCGAATCATGAGCGACCTGCAGCAGCGTTGGACCCGTGAGGACTGGGGCTA
The DNA here is from genome assembly GCA_007135845.1 of Candidatus Brevefilum sp. The sequence goes on along the minus strand of SLIC01000166.1, from coordinate 3,657 downwards.
TCAGGACACCATGACCGCACTCGGTTTCGAGTGGAGCATGGAGGATATGCACGAAGCGATCAGGATGGCCACAGGGCGTGAGCGACGCCAACTGATTACCCGTCGTGACCGCCTGGTCACCCAGCACAACCTGGAGCAGGAGCAGACCGAGATCGAGCGTGCTCGCCAGGAAGAGGCCTGGGCACTGCAGGAGGAGCGCTTTGAAAGACAGGTTGAATATCAGCAAGAGTTGATGGACCTGGAGCGTGAGGCCTTTGAGCTCTCAACAGCCCATCAGGATGAAATGCACCAAATGCAGGTGGCGGACTTTGAACGACGCAGGGCTGAATATCTTGAGGAACATCAAATCCGCGAAGAGATGAATCGGAAGCAGCGGGAGCACCAGGCTGAGATGATGGCGCTTCAGGAACAGGCCATCGGTATTCAGGCCGCCAGTGCGCAGCTGCAGCGCCAGATGGCGGAGGATGCTTTCAACGAAACCAAGAAGTATGAGGAGGAGGCGCTCGGTCCGCTGATCGAGGCCATGGAGAGTGATCCGGCCCGGATTTTCTCCGAGATGTTCTCCGAGATGGTTGATAGCATGTCTGAGGTTAATGCCAGTGTAATTACTGAGGCCAAGAACATGTTTAACGAGATGAAAAATGCCCAGCTCGGGTTTAATGCCCGTAATTTGCAAGATCTTTTCCAGGCCATTGCCAACATGAGCCCCGCACACATCCGGGCCGTCAGGCAGGCCTTGATGGAGATGGTTGAATAACATGAATGACTATATTGTTTTGGATGGAAATCGGTATGCAACCAATGCCAATAACTGGATGCCGATTGTTGAAAAACCCCACACCGAGCGCTACACCCTGACCGGTGCGCTGGATGTGACCTACGGCCCCTCCACTCCCACTGCATGGGAGGGGGAGATTGTGGCGCCGGTCACTCCCAGGGGTGGCCAGTGGGGTAGTTTCAATGACCTGCTGGATACACTCCTTAAAAAAGAGGCTGTTGCCTTCATTGACCACAACGAAAGCGAATTTACCGTGCATGTGTTGGGTGAACACAATCGCCGTTCAGCGATGAACAGGTGGGATGATGCCCAAAATGTATTTTATATCAGCGTAAGGTTGGTGGCCCAGTGAGAACTGTCCCTCAAGGAGCGATTAGCAATAATGTTCGTGAGATTAGCGGGTACGGCATTGTTCGCCAGCGACTGCCCAGATTCACAGAAGCATATGATTCTGATTATTTTTTCCACGACCACGATGCCGATAACATCCCGTCAGGCGTATTACGGGCGGCCAGTATCTCCGCGACCCAGAACGGAGAACCGTCCCTGTTTACCCGCCAGGTCAACCTGGCATCAATCAGTCCTGGGTTGATGAACCAAAACATCCCCCTCACGCCCTTGAGCGGCGTCTCGGTGCACGCAGAGCATTTTTTCTACCACAAGGCAGACGGTGATGTGGTTCGGGAGCATCTCGGCGGTGCACAAAATACCTATTTCAACCATCAATCCGACATCGGATTGGCAGCCGTATCTGACACGGAGGTTTATGTCGTTTACGCCCTGACGCCTACCACCTTTACCGTGCGCCTGCACAACGGTTCGGGCTGGGTTGATACCTGGGATGGGGCCATTTACGGGGAGCATTTTGACCCCACCAGCGTGGATGCCGTGCGCATTGACGGGACAGACTACATCGTCTGGCAGACGGCCGATAAGCGCAACGCCCGCCTGCTCAGGCGCACGGGCAGTGTGTGGAGTGAGACCGAGCTGGTTTTACCTTTGGATATCGTCGATGATACCTTCCAGTTCAGACTGGGTGGGGCCAGTGTGATTGACGGGCGCATGATTTTGGTGGGAACGCTGATCCGCAACAACAATGTCTTGAAGATTTACACGATCGGTCCGGGACAATTCACCCTGGGCCGTGAGATCTTCATCGCTGAAGGGCGTGTTTCGGAGCGCATGCTCTCTGGACGTGAGATGGTCATGCCGATTGGCAAGATGCTGCAAAATGAGGAGGAGCTGTATGTGTTTGGCGGGGATAACCGCTATCACACCGCCAAGTCAACCATCCTGTTTGGTTCTGATCGGGAAGATTTGAAAACGACTGTGGGGATCAGCGATGTCAACTTTGACTGGCGCGCCAACCGGCCTGCGCGGGCCACCTTCACTCTCAAGCCAACGCAAGACCCCCTGATCCGGTCAGGCAACATACTTGACTGGTATGCGGCCATTGATGGAGTAGAGGTGCGGGTCGGGCGCTTTGGCATTGATGCTGTTTTGGACACCAAAGACCCTGCTGGTTTGTCAAAAGACCTCATTGCCCAATCCCTGTCCCTCAAGAGCATGGCGGACTGGGAGTCGGATTCCAGCTTCGACTACTGGTCACAAACCAAACAAAGTTCCCAGGCTGCCAATATCGCCGAGACCATTCGCGGCTCTGGCGAATGGGAAGATCACCAGGAAGGCGTGCGCTACCTGACCATGAACCGGCCCGGTGTGCTGTATACGGTCTACAAGGCGGCCCGCAACGGCACGGCCGTGGGAGAATTTAAGGTCAGCTCGGATGAGAACTATCTGGCCCGGTATGGGGTGGCGATTGCCTATCACCGCGAAACACCCCAGGATGCCGCCATCCGGCTGGGGGAGACCTTTGCCACCGAGAGACAGGCGGTCTCCCACGGCATCTTTTTTACCGTCAGAAGCGACACTGGGGCCAGCGAGCTGTATTGGGTGGTCAATGATGGTTGGACGTTGGTGGCCAGCGGTGCCCCGGTTGTCTCCGAGGACTGGCACTGGTTGCGCATAGATTTCAGAGAAGGGCGTATTCGCTGCTACTGGCGTGAGGATGAGACCTGGACCCTGGTGATTGATCACCTGCTGGAAACAGACGAGAGCTGGCCGGTGCCCTGGTTCCGGGATGAGATCGGACGGGCGGCCCTGTATCTGGAAAATGTGGTGCCTGGTGCCGACAGCTATGGGTTTACGTCTGATGCCGACTTTGTGCCCGTTGCAACCGTCAGTCCCTTTCCAGAAGATGGCATTGTCAAGGTTAATGCTGAATTCATCCGTTATGACGGCAAGACACCCGACCGCTCAATCACCCAGCCGCTGGCTTGGCGAAGAGGTCGCTCCTACCCCGGTGTGGAAACACCCCATAACACCGGCGTGGACTATCCCGATAACATCATCTACCAGTCCCCGGGCAGCCAGACCCTGTGGCGCTATGGGCACGGCCAGCAGCTTCTGGGCGGTTCATTTCGCGCCCTGGAAAACTGGCACCTGACCGCGGTCGACCTTTACTTGTGGAAGCGTGGTGAGGCGGATGCTTATGCTGAGGTATGGATTGGCGATGATGACTCGGACAACTTCCTCTGGCCGCCTGCTGGCACAATCCACACCACCCAAAAGCGGCTGTTCAAGTTTGGCACCGCCTCAAACATGCTGGCAGGGTCAGGGACCTTTCACGGCGGCAGCGGCTGGGTGCGCTTTAATGTTGATCTGAAGTGCCGCAAGGGTGAGGCTTATTTTATCTATATCGTCAACCAGGGCGGTCACAATATTCCACCAGCAGGATACTTTAATGTGCGCTTCTGGCGCACACAAAGCCCCAACCATTTGACGGTTCGTTTTATCGACAATCATACCGGCTGGCGGGT
>SLIC01000152.1 GCA_007135845.1 Candidatus Brevefilum sp. | reverse complement strand
CGCTTGATGCAATCTCTGCAGCAGCGCTATAATCTGGCGGTCATTTACATCACCCATGACCTCTCAACAGTGCGTTACTTCTCAGAACGCGTCTTCGTGATGTACGCTGGCAAGCTGATCGAGCAGACCAAGATTGATAATATCGTTCATAACCCGCTGCATCCCTATTCGCAGGCATTGATGGAAGCCACGTCTGACCCGGATGCGGATAACGCCACCCGCTACCGGGATGTCCCGCCGGGTGAGCCGCCAAGCCTGGTCAAACCACCTCCGGGATGCCGCTTCCATCCCCGCTGCCCGCATATGATTGAAGGGTTATGCGAGGTTGAAATTCCGCCTTATTTCACCCCTGAACCGGATCAAAAGGTGGCTTGCTGGTTATATCGATGATGATTCGTTGGAGTCCCTGGACAATGATCTTGGTGGGGGGCGCGATGATGGTGGTTAGTGTTGTCCTGCCCTTCTTGATGGTCATGCAGTTGCTGCGATCGACTTTTTTCTTGAATTTCCTGTCGTATGGTTTATCGGTAGCCGGGATCTTGATTGGGTTTGTTGGCATGGTGAACCTGGTAAAAATCAGGCGAATTAAAGATAAATTTGATAAATCAAAAGATCATGATTATTACGAGTAATTAGTACAATGGAGGTTGATTGCTCTGGCAGTCAACCTCTTTTTGTTTTAAAGGGAGGCGTTGCCCTTACTGATTGGCAAGAAATCTTGGGGAAGCTGATGGTGTCACGTTGAAAACGTGACCTACCAATGATAAAGCCGGTCTCCTGACCGGCGTTGATTGCCTGCTGTCTGGCGGTTAGGAGATAGTTTATTGCAAAGAATCCAATTCAGTGTTTGATTAAACTAAACCTAACATTTTGGAGACCTACGGTCAAAGGCACTCGCTGGTCAGGAGACCAGCGAGATCGGGCTGATGGTGTCACGTTGAAAACGTGACCTACCTTTAACAACGTAAGGGCACGGCGCGCCGTGCCCCTGTTGTGGTGTTTGCGCTGGGTCAGGAGACCTAGGGCGATCAGATTCTCGCCGCGGCACGATCAGAAGGAAATAGTAACTAAGCTAATCAAATTACTCAATTGTGCCTAGGGGTGACGCACAATGTGTCGAGCTTGCGAAGACAGGCATTCCCCTTAGAGTGCCCAGCATGCCGTGCCTTTACTTTACGTATGCATCTTGAGACCCCCGGGGTTTCTGTGACGCAACACAACCTTTGTGACGGTTCAATTATCAGAATAATAAGACAAATGTGGATTTCTTTAAACCCCGGGGGTCTTTGTTAAATATTTTGTTCCATTCAATAGGAGAGCTGAGTTCAAATGGTTGCGCTGGGTCAGGAGACCCAGCGCGATCAGAGCTAATGATGTCACATTGAAAACGTGACTTACGATTAAAGGTTTTAGCGAATTATTGTCGTAGGGGCACGGCATGCCGTGCCCTTACGTGTTCTCTGCTTCTGGATGGAAAATCTACCCAGGAGGACCCGTTTGGATATTCACAAAATATGTGTTAGAATCATGCCTACAATTCTGGGGCATGGTGCAACGGCAGCACAGCGGACTTTGAATCCGTTGATCCAGGTTCGAATCCTGGTGCCCCGGCCATCTTTAATCAAAGACTTGATAAACCAAGAAAACGACCCCGACAGACAGCTCACGAGCCAGGCAATTGAAGACAACCAATGCCGTGCTCGTGGGTTTGGCTTTAAACGAAGATCACGGCTCAGGTTGTCTGTTGGGAGAAGGAAATTAATGAAGGACGGCACTAAATGACATTAGCATCGATCATATTGGCCGCGGGTGAGGGCACCCGCATGCGTTCAAAACTTCCAAAGGTCTTGCATCCGCTGGCAGGAAGACCCATGGTTTGGTATGCCTTGAAAGCTGTCGAGGCGTTGACCGATCTGCCGCCCGTTCTGGTGGTTGGGCATGGCGCAGAAGCGGTCAAAGCAGCGGTTGGCGATGCGGCCGATTATGCCTTGCAAGCTGAGCAATTGGGAACCGGCCATGCGGTGTTGATGGCAAAACCGCTACTGGTGGAAAAAGCAGACACTTTGTTAGTGACCTTTGCTGATATGCCGCTCTTGACGGAAGCGACCATGACACGCCTGATTGAGATGCATACTGCTTCAGACAGCCCGGTCACGATGACCAGTTTTATCGGTGACGAAGCCCGGGGGTTTGGGCGGGTGGTGCGTGATGATCAGGGTCATGTGACGGCCATTGTAGAACAGGCAGATGCGAACCCGGAACAGTTGGCGATCCGCGAGTATAACGTCAGTGCGTATTGTTTTGATGCTGACTGGCTGTGGTCTGCTTTGGAGCGGATCCCTGTTTCACCTAAAGGTGAATATTACCTGACGGATGTGGTGGCATTGGCAGTCGATGCAGGTTTCCCGGTTGATTGCCTGGTTTTGGATGACCCCGATGAAGCAATCGGGTTGAACAACCGCGTCCATTTAGCATTTGCTGAGAAAATCATGCGCAAGCGAATTAATGAAAGCTGGATGCTGGCCGGCGTAACCATTGTGGACCCCGAAACGACTTATATTGAAAAGGATGTCACCATTGGCAGGGATACCGTGATCATGCCCAATACTTATTTACGCGGGAATACCGTCATTGGTGAGGATTGTGAGATTGGCCCAGACACGATCCTGCTTGATACCCAGGTTGGGAATCATACCCACCTGCTGGCATCTGTTTTGGAATATGCCCGGGTGGCGGATCATGTTACGATGGGGCCGTATTGTCATCTACGCAAGGATGCGGTTCTGGATGATGGTGTTCACCTGGGGAATTTTGGCGAGGTGAAGGACTCTTACCTGGGTCCCGGTACCAAGATGGGTCATTTTTCATATATTGGCAATGCCAAAATCGGCAGGGACGTCAATATCGGTGCGGGTACAATTACCTGTAACTATGATGGTGAGCGAAAAAACCTCACCGAGATCGGCGATGACGTATTCATCGGAAGTGATACGATGCTGGTTGCCCCGGTTAAAATCGGGGATCGCAGCGTGACCGGGGCAGGTGCGGTGGTGACCCACGATGTTCCCGAAGACACCCTGGTGATGGGAGTGCCGGCGAAGGTCAAACGTATATTGGAGCGGCGTGATAAATAACCTTGTATTTTGGATCGTATTGATAATCAGCCTGGCGCTGGATGTGCTGGTCGTGAGCCTCACAGCCAGTTTCAGCCATGCCCGACTGCCATATCTGTTAAACTTGCGCGAAGGGCGTGAGGCGGCAGTCGAAGCCACAGTGCGTTTGATTGAAGAGCCGCGTTTGCGGACAGGTTTGCGGTTGGGGAAGATCCTGCTGCATTTTGTGCTGGCGGGTTTATTGGTCTATGGCTTGGTAAGCCTCATGCCTGGCATTCGCATCTGGCTCTTGCTGGTTTATCTATTGATTGGAACGATCGCACTGAGCATCCTTGAACACAGTGTGGAATCCTGGGTTTTACGAGAACCAGAAGAAATCGCAATCAGCTTAAAATCGGCAGGGGCAGCAGTCAATGCTTTGTTTTCGCCACTTTCAGCCTTGATGATGGCGTTGTTAGGCCCAAATGCCAACCGGGTGACCCTGGCATCGATGACGGAAGAAGACCTGAAGAACTGGGTAGAAGTAGGGCAGCCTGAAGGTTCACTTGAAAAAGGTGAACGGGAAATGATTTATTCAATCTTTCAATTCGGAGACACCCTGGCCAGGGAGATCATGGTCCCCAGGATTGATGTATTGGCATTAGATATTCATGCCACCCTGGGTGAAGCCAGGGAGATGTTTGTGCGTGCCGGTCACTCGCGCGTGCCGGTATATCAGGATACCGTTGATAATGTGGTGGGATTGTTGTATGCCAAAGATCTGCTGAGTGTGAAGCAGGATGATGATTTGATCTTGGATCACCGGGAGATGCTGCGGCTGGTCTATTTTGTTCCCGAATCAAAAAAGGTCGATGAAGTCCTGGCAGAAATGCAAACCCGGAATATGCACATGGCAATCGTTGTTGATGAATACGGCGGTGTCGCCGGGGTGGTTACCCTGGAGGACATTGTTGAGGAAATCATCGGTGAGATTCGCGACGAATATGACGAAGGCGAAGAGCTGCCTTATGCCCTGGTTGGAGACAATGAATATATTTTCCAGGGGCGTGTGGACCTGGATATTTTTAATGATGTGATGGACACCAACATAGAAACTGGTAACGCAGATACCATTGGTGGTTT
>SLIC01000165.1 GCA_007135845.1 Candidatus Brevefilum sp. | reverse complement strand
GTATTGCTGACCGCCATTTTTCCTATTAACTGCTCTGCTTTTTGAGCATCTTCGTGTCCACCATCAATGATCTGCTTTAATCGCTCATCGGCTTTTGTATCCAGACGAGAAACAAAAAACGAAGCAACAGAGGCAATTTGTGAGATATCCTGGCCACTGTCAAGCCGTTTTTCCAACCCTGAAAGATAGGCATCCATGACCTTCTGATATCGTTCACAGGAGAAGATTAATGTGACGTTTACGTTAACCCCAGCTGCAATGGCCTCTGTTATTGCTGGTAGTCCTGCTTTCGTTGCAGGAATTTTGACCATCAAATTTGGTCGATTAACCTCTGACCATAACCATTTTGCTTCTGAAATCGTGGCCTGGGTATTATTGGCTAAGTTGGGATTAACCTCCAGGCTCACAAATCCATCTGCGCCATTACTCGCCTGGTAATAGGGAAGGAAGAGATCCGCCGTATCCTGGATATCCTTTATCGCGAGATGGTAGAAAATATCTTCAGGAGACAATCCCGCCCAAGACATCACCTTCAGGTCTGCAGCATAATCATCATCTCCCGTGATTGCTTTTTCAAAAATGCTCGGATTTGACGTTATCCCCAGGATCTCACGACGTTCGATCATACCCTGGATGGTGCCATCCTGTATAAACGAGCGCTTTAAGTTATCATACCAAATGGATTGTCCCAGCAGGTGCAACTTAATCACACTACTCATGCTTGTGCTCCTTTTATAAATCGTGTCTCTATATCTTTAATCTTACCCACTCGCCGTAAATGGCGTGGATCATCTGAGGGTTGAGAAGCTAAAAAGGCTTCCACAATTCGTATTGCCAGTTCCGAACCGATCACCCTCGTACCAAGGCACAACATATTCATCTGGTCATGCTCAACACCCTGAGCAGCAGAATACGTGTCATGGCATAAACAAGCATAGACACCAACAATTTTGTTCCCAGCAATGCACGCACCAACGCCCGAACCACAAATTACAATGGCGCGGTCTGCGTCACCATCGATGATGGCTTTTCCAGCTTTTTCAGCAAAATCCGGGTAATCAACACTTTGGTTTGAATCAGTGCCCAGGTCAATCGGTGTATGCCCTAAATTACGTACAGCATCGATTACAACAGGTTTCAACGGGAAACCAGCATGATCTGCAGCAACGGCAATTTTCATGTTTTCCTACATTCCTTTAAGGACGTTTGTTGTTTGGGTCTTTTTGGCTGAGGTTTTGACTGCGCATTAGTTCCAGGGCCTGCTCAATAACATTTGCCACCGTAAGCCCATATTTCATCATCACCACATCACCCGGAGCTGAGGCACCAAAGCGATCAATACCAATCACCCGACCCTGGTCGCCAACCCAACGTTCCCAACCCAGTGTGGTTCCAGCTTCCACAGCCAGTCGTTTTTTAATCTCAGGCGGCAGCACACGATCCTGGTAATCCTTATCCTGCATCGCAAAAAGTTCCCAGCTGGGGAAGGATACGACCCGCAAATTCACCCCTTCTGCAGCCAAACGCAAACCTGCCTGTAAGATCAGGTCCACCTCAGATCCTGATGCCATCAGGATTAATTCGGGTTCTTCTTCACCTAAATCGGCTAATACATAGGCTCCCTGCATAAGTTCTTCTGCGCTGGTAAAGGTCTCTCGATCAATAATCGAGGTATTCTGTCGGGTGAGGATTAAAGCAACAGGTTTAACGCTTTGTATGGCAACACGCCATGCCTGGGCTGTTTCGTTAGCATCTGATGGTCGGATGGTGACCAAACCAGGAATCAACCGTAAGCTGGTGAGATGTTCAACCGGTTGATGCGTGGGTCCATCTTCACCGACGCCAACTGAGTCATGCGTAAATACCCAAATCGATGGGTATTCTGACAAAGCCGAAAGACGAACAGCGGCGCGCATATAATCAGAGAAAATCAGGAAGGTGCCGCCATAAGGGATCAAACCGCCATGGACAGACATACCGTTGACAATCGCACCCATTGCATGTTCCCTGACGCCAAAGTGCATGTTTCTGCCTTCAGGCGTATCAGCCTGGAAATCAACCTCACCGTTAATCCAGGTTTTATTGGATGGCTCTAAATCTGCTGATCCGCCCATCATCTCGGGTAAGACCTTTGCCAGTGCGTTAAGCACCTTTCCAGAGGCAGCCCGGGTTGCCATGCCTTTGGTATCGGGTTGAAAAGTTGGTAGGGCTGATTCCCAATCAAGAGGCAATTCACCCTTCAAACGCCTGATAAACTCCGATGCCAGATCGGGGAAAGCCTCCTGGTAAGCGGCTAATTTTTCTTCCCACTTTGATTCAAGCATACGACCATCCTCTACCTTGGTGAGGAAATGTTTTCGTACCTCTTCGGAGATAAAAAACTTCGGTTCCGTTGGCCAACCGGCATCATTTTTCGCCTGGTTGATCTCATCCCACCCAGGTGGGGATCCATGTGCATCTGCAGTACCTGCAACCGTAGGTAACCCATGACCAATCGTGGTGGGCACAATGATCATCGATGGTCGATCATCCGCTTTTGCTGTCTCAACTGCCGCAACCAACGCATCAATATCAAAGGGATCTTCCACCCGGTTGACGTGCCAACCGTATGCTTCAAAGCGAGCAGCCCGGTCTTCTGTAAAAGCGAGGTCTGTCGATCCGTCAATCGTAACCTGGTTGTCATCATAAAAATAGATCAGTTTTCCTAATTTGAGATGACCGGCCAGTGATGCTGCCTCAGCAGCAACGCCTTCCATCAGATCACCATCCGTGACGATGGCATAAATATAGTGATCAACAATCTCATGCCCCGGCTTGTTAAATTCTGCTGCTAAATGCGCTTCAGCTATCGCCATGCCAACGCCATTGGCAAAACCCTGGCCAAGAGGCCCTGTAGTAACCTCAATACCAGGTGTGTGGCCATACTCAGGATGTCCGGGTGTGATACTTTCCCATTGACGGAAGTTCTGCAAAGCCTCAATGGGCACATCATAGCCAGTGAGGTGTAAGAGCGTGTACACGAGCATCGATCCATGACCACCAGAGAGAATGAAGCGATCACGGTTAAACCAGTTAGGATTTTTGGGGTTGTAATTTAGGCATCGCATGAACAACGCATACCCAACACCGGCATTCCCCATCGGCAGCCCGGGATGTCCAGAATTGGCGGTTTGAACACCGTCGACAGAAACAAATTTGATCGTATTAATGGCTTTAGATTGTAGTGATTCCTGGCTCATTGAAAAGTCCTTTCATTTTATTAATCCCTATTATTTTACCATCATGAGTACTTGATTACAGCATTTTATTTTTCGCTACCAGGGTAGTTATGGAGTAAAAACGGGAGTTCGGGCGTTATCTCCTGATTTGATCTTTATCAGCACTGCAACCAGTTTGAATTCATTAGAATTGCCAACAAATTAGTTATGTTGCTTATCTAAGATCATCGGTGCATCATTTTTGCCAAGCCTCCCAGACCTCACTGGTCTGAATGCGCGAGATCCCTCCTGCATCTTCATGATGACGACCGCCGCCAAAATTCCGAAAGAATGGCTCACCGAGCAGGTCAGCTCGATAAGCCGCCATCAGTTCTGCTGGAATTTGTGTAACGAGTGCAGAAAACATTTCACTGACCGGAGAAAAAGTGAATGCAGCATCAGCATTTTCAATCAGGCCCTTGGCTGTCTCAGGACAAATCACCGCAACCCGGCGGCCAAGTTGTTTGGCGGCTACAACCACCTCTTCCATCCGGGATAAGTCTCGGTCGGCAGCTGTGATACAAATGGTTGGTGTATCAACTTCCCGAGCAAAATATTGTAAATGAGCCCATTCTTCGGTATCCTGACCTAAAGCAGGGTCACCAGATGCCTCCAAAATCTTTGCCGCAGAGAATAAAGCGGTCCCGAAATTCGGGCCGCCACCAACAAAAACAAATTCACGCGCATCTTCCCACGCTTTAACAAGTTGTTGAACGGCGGCATCATTTTTCTTTATTGCAGCTTCGATCACATCAGCCATTTCTAACATGGTTTGACGATAGTGACTGGCTTGCGTCGGCGAAATTGTGCCCCGAACTTCACCGATATGAATTGCCATCAAAAGCAAGGCAACCTGGTTGATGAAGAAAGTCCGCACACCTGGGGAAACTTCACCTTCCGGGATGGGAAAGGGTGGGTTGGGAACCTGGAATAAGAAATCGCCTGCCTCTGCCACCCGGCTGCCAGGTGTAGCCGTTAGCGAAAGCGCCGTTGCCCCCACATCCT
>SLIC01000154.1 GCA_007135845.1 Candidatus Brevefilum sp. | reverse complement strand
GCTGGCAAGGTAGGGTGCCAGCATCCCGGTTAATGCCTGTAATCCCACTTTGGGTTCATGGCATAATTTGCTGACGTTTCCCATGCCAGGGTTGAGAAAGAGATTGTCCCTTGCCGCGTGTGTCAGGGGGTAATACTGCCGGTAGGTGCTGCGGATGTGTTCCCGGAGCACCCGGTATGAGGCCGTGCAACCGGTTTGATGGCTGTCGATCCAGGGGTTTTCATCTGGGGGAACAGCCTGCGCCGTCATTTGTCCGCCGATCCAATCGGTTTCCTCAACCAGGATCACGTCGCAGCCCATTTTTAAGGCAGACAGAGCAGCAGCAATCCCGCCCAAGCCGGCACCAACGATCAATAAGTCCGTCTGGTATTCGTGTGTCATGCGACCTCCTGTTCGATGGTTTATCATCAGGCTGGTAAACCTAATTTAATTTTAAACCATTTAATAGGATGGTAATATTGAATTCTAATCTGAATGTTTTATCTACGTGAAGTGTTTAATATCATGGGGGATTAACATGGGATTGAGCTCTCTTATTAAGCCTGATCAATACTTTGATTGCTGCAATCAACGGAAAGACATTACAAAAAGAATCTTATTCGATAGCTAAAAAAGCCGAAGTCAATTGGTTCGTTAAATTCACCTATTGACCAGGAAAAAGATTTAGGTCATTTGAAGCGTATCGAAGGCACCATATGTGAATAATTGCTGGAAAAACGCCACCATCTCCTCAATTGGGTATGGATGCTCATTTTCCAACCACCAGGTGACCATCTCAACCAGTGTGCCGGAGAAAAATACCGCAAATACCTCCAAAGGCACTTTACTTTCTATGTTATCAAGTTGGGAGAGACGACGGTTGGTTTCTTCCTGAATGATCTGAGTAAAGCGTTTGGAGGCTGTGGCGCCACCCTCGCCACGAAGCATGACTTTGTAAAGGTCGGCGTTTTCGCGGGCATGGGTAAAAATATGATAGAGGATGCGTTCATCGATGTTCTCCTGGAAAGTATGTTCGTCGGTATTGCTCGTGTTAACCATAGCCAGCAGGGCTTCATGCTGTTGGATAAAATCATCACAGATGGTATCGATGGCATGCATCAGTAGTTCTTCTTTATCTCTGAAATGGAGGTAAAAGGTGGTACGGCCCAGGTCAGCTCGTTCGGTGACCTCTTCAATAGTCACCGAATCATAACCCTTTTCCAGGATCAGGCTGATTAAGGCAGCCTGCAGGGCATGGCGTGTACGCCTGCTGCGTCTGTCGAGAGATTTATCAGGCATGGGTAACCTCTCTGCTGGATATCTGCCTAAAAATCAAAAATACTTTGCATTTGATTCTTGATATCGATTTGGGTATGTTTAATTTATGAACATAGCGTCTTATAATATACATTATGTTCATTATACTTTGGATGAACATAATTTACAACGGGAATTGAATTGGTAAAATGGCAGCAGACCCAGTTATAGAAGATCGGCGATTGGTTCGGGTGGAAAAGCTGGTTAAAACCTACCAGTCTGGCACGGAACCCTTCGACGCGCTGCGCGGGGTAAGCCTGTCCCTTGACTCTGGAGAATATGTGGGGGTGATTGGTAAATCCGGTGCCGGAAAGACTACCCTGATCAACATGCTCAGCGGGGTTGATCTGATCAGTTCAGGTAGCGTATATATCGATGGCACTGCTGTTCACGAGCTTACAGAAGATCAATTGGCACATTGGCGGGGGCTAAACCTGGGTGTGATCTACCAGGCGTTTCATCTGCTGCCGATGCTCTCGCTGCGTGACAATATCACCCTGGCAATGGACTTTTGCGGTACCTATCGACGTGGGGAATCAGAAGAAAGAGCCATGATGCTGCTTGATAAGGTTGAACTGGCAGAACATGCCCTCAAGCCGCCGTCCGACATTTCAGGTGGGCAAAAGCAGCGTGTGGCGATTGCCCGGGCACTGGCAAACGATCCAAAGTTGATCCTGGCGGATGAACCCACTGGCCGGTTGGATTCAGTCACCTCTGAAACCATCTTCGAGATATTTGCATCTTTGATTGACCAGGGAAAGACAATCTTGATGGTCTCCCATGATCGGGGACTGGCTCGGAGGGTTGACCGGGTGATCGAGCTGGAAAACGGCCAGTTTGTCGGCGAAGGTGAAGGACTGTGATGGCATTGAACCGCAATCACCAATCCGTAGAGGACCCACTGATCGAATTGTCGGGTGTAACAAAAGTTTATAAAAATGCTGCTGGCTCCTTTGAGGCACTCAAGGACATCAGCGTGACTTTTCAAAAGGGAGAATTTGTTGGTGTGATTGGTAAATCGGGCAGCGGGAAGTCAACCCTGGTGAATATGATCTCTGGTATCGATCATCCCACCCAGGGCAAGGTCTTTGTTGAGGGCCGGGATATTCACGCGATGAAGGATAGTGACCAGGCGCGCTGGCGCGGGAAATACATGGGGGTGGTTTTCCAGTTTTTCCAGTTATTGCCGATGCTTACACTGGTAGAAAATGTGCTGCTACCCATGGATTTCTGCAATGTTTATCAACCTGAGGAGCGGATTGATCGGGCGATGTACCTACTTGATCTGGTAGGCTTGGCTGATGACGCGCATAAATTACCGGGGGCGGTATCGGGCGGTCAGCAGCAAAGCGCGGCAATTGCCAGGGCCCTGGCCAATGACCCACCCATTGTCATCGCTGATGAACCAACAGGTAACCTGGATGCAAAGACGGCAGATGCTGTTTATGATAAGTTCGTAAATCTCTCCGGGGAAGGGCGGACAATTATCATGATCACACATGACCCCGAGATTGAACATCGACTTTCTCGTAAGATCCTTCTTTCTGATGGTGAAATGATTGCGCCCATCCTCGTTCGTACTTTACCATGGTTGCTGAGACCCGACTTGCGTGAGCTCGGGCACCTGCTCGAGCTTCGGACATATACCAGGGGGGATGAATTGGATATGAAAGGCAAACTGTCAGATCGGTTGATATTGGTCGAGAAGGGTGAGTTCGAACTGCTTTACAAGAAGGAGGGTCAAGGAAAAGCGGTGGTAATTGAACGCGATGCCTACTTTTCTGGACCAGATATCGGAGAGGATGATAAGCTCAAACACTTTTCTGCCCGGGTTACTTCAGATAACGCTCAGGTGGCCACATTACCCTGGGAGAAACTTGCTGAAGCCCTGGATTCAATCTCTGATGGCCATCAGCGGTTTCGGAAACATCTCCATCACCACATGTCGGGAGAAACCGGTACGTTGGATGAGAAATCGGGGGTGATCGGATGAAGCCGCGTTGGCGTAAGATTTTTGCTGATCTATGGGGGAACCTGGCACGTTTTGTCCTGGTGACCCTTTCATTGGTCGTGGGTCTGTTTGCTGTAGGGATGATTGTTGGTGGATATGTAACTACCCTAGAGGATATGCAAACAGGTTTTAGGTCCATTAACCCGGCGGAGATTAGGGTGATCACTGATCCCTTTGATGAAAACCTGGTTGAACGTATCAGGCGATTGGATGGTGTTACCCAGGCAGAAGGGGAACGCTTGCTGCAGCTACAAATGCAGTCAGCTGATGGTGAGTGGAAAAATCTTGTCATCCGAGTTCTTCCTGATAATGGCCGAGATATCAACCAGGTGGAGCTCTTGGAAGGCCGTATGCCTGAAGATCGTGAGCTGCTGCTGGACATTCACCGGCAGATTGAACACAGCATCGGTGATATGGTCACCATCCAGACACCCACTGGTTTGGAACGTGAGATGCGTCTGGCCGGTAAGGTGCGGGATCAGACGATAGGTGTGTTTGGCACCAGTTATTTTGTTGCACCAACTCATGGGTATATCACATTCGATACCTTACCGTGGTTGCAGCAAGACCGTCAGTATTCGGTCTTGCTGGTGAGGATTGAGCCAGAACTAACTGATGTGGCGTTTTCCAATCTGAAAGCTGATGTAACGAGAACGATTGAGCACAGCGGCCGGGCGGTCGCATCCATTACGGATCTGACACCCACTGCGCATCCGAACAGCGGTTATGTCAGTGCTGTTTCTGGGTTGCTGGCTCTACTGGGCTTCTTATCCGTTTCTCTGAGCGGGTTTCTTGTCTTTAACGCCATGGCTGCCCTTTTTGCCCAGCAGAATCAATATATTGGAATCATGAAGGCGATTGGTGCCCAAAAGAAAGACATTATCCGCATGTACATGGCATTCATTTTTGTGTTTGGTTTACTGGCAATGGTGATCGCCATACCTGCATCAGCGCACGCATCAG
>SLIC01000099.1 GCA_007135845.1 Candidatus Brevefilum sp. | reverse complement strand
GAGTAAAATTTTTCCAAATTTTGGCGTCCACCCGAGCTGAATAAAGGTCCTGCAATTGCTGCAGTTTGGTCTCATCAAGAGGTACATCCCCGCGTGCGGCCCACAAGGCATCGGTATCATTGCGCATGATTTCAGAATTCTGGGCTAACCAAATCCGCTCCCTTTGTTCACTGAACTCAAAAGTAACTGTCTGCAAACCGAGCTGCTTAGCAACTCGAAAGATGATCCCCATCTCCTGGATGGTGCCATTTGGCACAATCACAACATCGGGCTTGTGTGCCATCAGCCAGGCGCGCACATTACATGCAGCTTCCCAGTTGCGCTCAAAACGTAACTTATAGACATCTTCTTCTTTGGTGATATCCTCAACCGATAACGTGTATTGGGCATCGAATACACTAACCTCGTCAACCGCTTTTTCAATTTCCAATGGCAGCGTTCTTGATAATGGCTTTATATCCAACAGGGATTGAACCTGAAGTAAAACGTTTGCCGCACTGAGCACCTGGCGAGCATATAAATTTTGCCGGCGCAGGTCGAATTTATCAACAGGTTGATCCCAGGTCGCATAAGGCAAAAATGATAGGGTTACCTGATGCCCTTTTCCTGCCAGGGCAACCCCCAATAGCGCAGTATATTGAATCCAATAATGTAATGAAGCGAACAGGAATATTTTTTTACCTGGATGCTTTCCGGTTGCGCCATAAAGCCTCTGTTTGTTATTCACAGCTTGCTGAACTGCCTCAGGTAAGACATCTTCCAGAAGATCAAGGGAAAAATGTGCTTGCCATTGCTTATGACGCTTAAACAGATGCCAATAGAGCTCAACAGAATAAGGCAATTCGCCTAAAACCTGCTTCAATATGCGTCGATTGATCACCTATTCTTCTACCTTCTCGATTTTCCAATCCAAACTCGGTCTTACAGGTCCTAATCGCTGTTCAGGCCATTGCATACCAGGTGCTGCCGTGGCATCTACTGTAAAAGTCAGTGCTTTGTCATCCTGGAAAAACCGTTGGATCCGGTAAACACTGGCGTTGACCCCTAAAATGTAACGCCCCTCATTCATCAAGTTAGGTGGAATGATACACCGGCTGGTATATCTTCCAGATGTTCGTACAGCATGTTTTTCAAATGCCTGAGGGTCATCCGTATCAAAACTGGTAAAAACGGTATCTCCTCGTGTGGTCATCATGTAGATCCCCACACGTAATCCGCTAATTTCTCGTTTGAGTTCATAGGCAAGATCAATTTGAAAACCTTCCGTTGCGTTTACAGCATCAACGACCTTTCCTGCCATGTTTAACAGGCGTAATGAAATCGGCATAAAAGGAGAATCCACTTGAACCGCGTCGCTTTGCCAATACCGTTCTCCTTGTTTGCTGAGACCCATATTCAGATAATGATCCACAGCCTCAGGTGTAGGTGCCCACATGACCATTTTCCCCTGGTCAAGCACGATTGCCTCTTGTGTCAATCTCAGAACAGCAGACATATTATGAGACACAAAAAGAACTGTACGGCCTTCCTGGGCGACATCACTCATCTTGCCAAGACATTTTCGCTGAAACTCAGCGTCACCTACAGCCAGGACTTCATCAACCACCAGAATTTCCGGTTCAAGATGTGCAGCGACTGCAAATGCCAGGCGTAGATACATCCCACTGGAGAAGCGCTTCACAGGTGTATCAATAAATTTATCCACCTCAGAAAAAGCTACGATTTCGTCAAACTTTCGATCAATCTCTTCACGACGCATGCCCAGGATCGCGCCATTAAGATAGATGTTTTCCCTCCCCGAGAGTTCGGGATGAAAACCGGTTCCTACCTCCAGCAAAGACCCCACCCGCCCATTAATCTCTCCATATCCCTCGGTTGGATTTGTCACCCTTGCTAAGACCTTCAATAAGGTGCTTTTTCCGGAGCCGTTTCTGCCAATAACACCCAGAATCTGGCCGCGTTCAACATCAAACGAAATATCTCTGAGTGCCCAAATGTACGCACTGCTTTTAGAAGACTGGTCTTTACCATGGGTGAACCATCGGCCAACCCGTTGCACACTGGAAGTCACCAAGTCTCGCAGAGTATCTGGTTGTTCCTGTATCACCCCAATGCGGTATTGTTTTGATATCTTTTCAAGATGAATAACTGTGTTTGACATAACTTGATGAGTGCCTCTCAAGCACCTAAACAATATCGGCGAAGGTTTTTTCCAATCGCCGGAAATAATAAAACCCACCAACAAGCAGGAAGATGACCACCACAACCGAGATCAGCATGGTTAAATCTGGCGGATCCCCTCCCAATAATGCCCAACGATAGCTTTGGATAACACCAACCATGGGATTCAAACCATATAAGACCCGCCAAATCCCCTCTGGAATGATCTCAATCGGGTAGACAATCGGAGAAGCGTACATCCATACTTGAATGATAAACGGCACCATATGCTGAACATCACGAAATTGTACGTTAAGGGCTGATAGCCACAGACCAACAGCCAACGCTGTGACAAGTGCAAACAAAATGATCGCAGGCAGCCAGAGGATGTTCCAGCCTGGCATATATTGGTAGATGATCATCATTACAATCAAAACAATAAAAGAAACTCCAAAATCAACCAAAGCCGCAAAAACAGCTGATAAAGGGATAGACAAACGGGGAAAATAAACCTTGGTGATCAGGTTGGCATTCCCTACCAGGCTGACACTGGATCGCTGTAAGGCATTAGCAAATAACTGCCAGGGCAGCAGTGCGGAGATAGCAAAAAGCGGGTAAGGCAATCCCTGTGAAGGCGTCTGTAATAGGACCCCAAAGACAATCGTGAAAATAGCAACTGTCAAAACCGGCTGCAAGAGCGCCCAAGCAATCCCCAAGACCGCTTGTTTATAACGTACCTTAATGTCACGCCAGGTCAGAAAATAGATCAATTCTCGGAAATGCCATAATTCCTTAAAATCTATTGACATCCATCCTTTGGATGGCTTTAGATAAGTAATAGGTATCTGCTCAGCTTGTTGTTGGGTGTTTTCCATAAAACAAAACAATCACTTTCGGTTAGAACGGTACCAGTCAATGGTTTTTTGTAGGCCTTCATCAAAATCTGTTTGGGCAGTAAATCCAAACTTTTCTCTGGCTCGTGTGGTGTCTAAAGCGCGCCGCGGCTGACCATTCGGTTTGCTAGTATCCCAAACCAGGTCACCCGTAAAACCCGTCATAATGGCTATCTTTTCAGCCAGGTCCTTGATACTTATTTCGAATCCGGAACCAATATTGACAGGCAGGGATTCATTATAACGTTCTGTCGCCAGGGCAATACCCTGGGCAGCATCAGCAGCAAAGATGAATTCACGGGTTGGCGAACCATCACCCCACACCACGATATGATCAGCCTTCTGTTCCTGTGCCTCAATGCATTTTCTGATCAAAGCAGGGATAACGTGTGAACTGCGGGGATCGAAATTATCACCCGGTCCATAAAGGTTGACTGGCAGCAGAAAAATACTGTTAAAATTGTACTGGTCTCGGTAAGCCTGCGACTGAACCAGGAGCATTTTCTTCGCCAGTCCATAGGGGGCATTGGTTTCCTCAGGGTAGCCAATCCACAGGTCATCCTCCTTAAAGGGCACCGGGGTGAACTTTGGGTAAGCACAGACCGTACCAATGGCCACAAATTTTTCAACCCCAAACAAATACGCCTGGTGCATCAATTGAACGCCCATCATCAAGTTATCATAGAAGAATTCTGCTGGGTGTTCCCGGTTTGCGCCAATCCCGCCAACATGCGCCGCCAGGTGAATAATCACATCCGGGTCTGCATGCTTTAACATACGCTTAATCGAACCCGGATCAACCAGGTCATATTCTTCAATCGTGGGAATGAAGATATCAGACGCACCACGGGCGTGCAACTCTGCAACCAGGTGCTTGCCTAAAAACCCTGCACCCCCTGTAACACAGATTTGCTTTTCAGACCAATTCATCAATTTCTCCTAACAATTTTCGAAACTATACAATAAGAAATGACCATGACCAATGCTTAGGTCCTTTCCAACCGAATTTCGAGACCGTCGACCACAATAGCTGGGGCATCAGCATCTTCTGTTACTTCGAAATGGTTATCTAGACAGGTTAACCGACACACATTTGCAATATCACCCTCCCCCACCAGGCGAACGATGCGTTTCTCATTTTTGGTGAGTGCACTCAATAAACGCTGTACTTCATCGCGGACCAGTCTGTAGAGTTGAAAGGATTGCCGCACATAATCATTCGTCAAAGACTGCTGCAGCGCATGTCCTTCAGGCGTAAGG
>SLIC01000103.1 GCA_007135845.1 Candidatus Brevefilum sp. | reverse complement strand
TCCCAATCGAAGGGTGGTTGATCGGTCGTAGGATTGATCACAAAAATCGTCACCGGTGCCTGTCCCATCGATTTGATCGTATACCTGGCACTGCCAGTTTGGATACCCATGCCTTCCTGTTGATCGATTCCTTTTTGCATTTGATCGATCATTTCAGTGCGTTTTTCTCCTCTGACAACAATGAATTGCCAGGGCTGTTTGTTCTTACCTGATGGGGCTAAGGTCCCTGCCAATAAAATTTTTTCAAGGTATTCATCCGTTACTGGTTCCAGCTTAAACTTCCGAATACTGCGCCGGGATTGAATAGCAAAAAATGTATCCATTATGCCGTTTTCTGTTCTTATTAATTTGTGTTGTTAAACTCTGAGCGGTAATGGGCAACGCCCTTGACGCCTGCCATGACTGGTTTATCAAAGATGCGGATCATAAAGGCTTCATCAGGCACATCATCGAAGGCGGATCGCACACCGTGGTCACTGGCTTTCTCAAAACCAAACCGTGGGTAATAATTCGGGTGACCAAGTACCACCACGAAGGGATGACCAGCGGTTTCCATGTGCTGCAAACCCTCCTGGCACAGGGCAGAACCAATCCCTATCCCCTGTTTGCTGGGTAACACTGCCAATGGACCCAGCCACATTCCTGAAATTGTCAAACCTTCAGGCTGGACGATCTGGGCTGGTGAAAACAGAATATGTCCAACAACCCCTTGATCATCAACTGCAACCAGGGATAGCATTGACGGACAATTCAGACGCAGTCGTTCGACGACCTCTGCCTCGTATTCCCCATCAAATGCCAACCTGTTCACCTGTCGGATACCTTCAAAATCTGGCGGTTGTTCAATGCGAATGGTTACACCTTGGGGCAGTGTCTGTTTCATGCGCCCAATTATAACCGTTAACTGTTATAAGCAGCGCTCTAGATCTTCATTCGATCGTTTTTGTATATATCTCAAACTCAGGGGGTTGTTCCAGGTGCTTTTTTACTGCGCAAAGCTGGGCAGATCGAATCAAAGAATCCCGGTACTTTTCTGGGAACTCGGGCGGCACCCTAATTTCCAACGCAACCTTTCCCACCAACCCGTTAAGGGGATCCCGCTGCACACGCTGCACAATATGAATTCCTTCGGTGGGTAAACCACGCTGCTGACAAAAGCCAAGAACATAAATACCAGCGCAAGTACCCATCGATGCTAAAAATAATGCAAAGGGTGTCGGCGCTTCGCCCTGCCCACCACCAGAAGGTGGTTGATCTGTTAGAACTGTATAAGGTCCAAAATGGGCATCTACCCGTGCCCCTCCTGGAAAATCAATCAGCATCTCCATATGTTAATAACCTCGTTTCGTAAATTGATAATGATTGGATGAAAAAATAGATAAAAGGTTACAGTATTCAGAAACTTGACATTATTATTTTAACAATATTATTCACAGTATATGTTTTAAGAGTCATTAAATCGTCGTAATAGTAGGGGCTGTGGAAATGTGGAGAACAGTCATATTTTGAGATGAAAGGGAAGCGTGTTTCAGTAACTGAAGGCATAAAGGTGTCATCCACCGCTTATGTGGGGTTATCCCAGGTGAATTAATTGATATTTTTATCCACAGGTTTCTGTGGACACCTGTAAGAATACTCTGACAAAAATCGCCAACAAAGATGGAAGCTGGCTGAACCCAGCTTTTTCTCCCCATTTTCTTCCTAGGTACCGATAATAATACTTCGAATATTTGAGCGAGTTATCCACATTTCGCATACGTTATCCACAGTTTTTGGGGAGTTATCCACAGTTTTTGGATTAAAGAGAGAAAGAAAGGTTAGAAAAAACTAGAAATTAAAACCAATATATTTAAAAAGAAACCCTAGTACGCATACCGATCAGCCCAGGATTCTATCAAGACGTCAAGGCGATCCAGGTAAGCATCCAGGGCTTCGGTCTTCTCTTCGGCGACGGACTCAGTGAGGTTAAGGGTTTCTAACATCTCCTGCCAGGACTCATAGCCGGGTGACTTTGCGTCTTCTGTTAGCTGGATGTCAAGCCAGGTACGCAAAAGGGGCCAGCTTAAAAGGGTTGGATCATCATTCTCTGCTAATACCTGGAAAGCCTGTACATAATAACCAAGGCGAGCTTGAGAAAGGTGGGGGGGATGACTGTCTTTCTCTGCTACGTTAAGCAGGTCCTGTTCAAAGGCATCAATCCATGATCCATAGCTATCCTTGTGAAGGTTCTTGCAGCCCATAAGTCCACAGAAACCGGCTTTGACTTCTGGAATGCCAAGGGACTCTAAGCGTTGGGTGAAAGTCATCATAAAACGACGTTCTGTTAAGGGAGGACCAATTAATCCCACGATTGCATTTGCCCCCAACGCGAGTGCGTGTAAATATTTGTCTAACCAGTCCAGGTGATTTTGCGGTGGGGTGGTAATCAAAGTGCGCCATTGATCGCGGGCAGCAGATAAAAAGTTGTGGACGCGAGCCAGGACATTATCCTCGCGATGAAATTCTGCTGTGACACTGGACTGGATATATTCAAGCCAATGATCGGTATCAAACAACAGGATGTGGTTATAAGTTAACGGGTAGCCTATCCAGGGGTCCTGGCGGAATTGTCGATGTGGTTCGTAGTCCTCCCGAGTTTTGTGAAAAATGTCCAGGGAGATTTCAGGTGTTATCGCTTGCGTTTCACGCGTTGTGGGAGCGAGGTATTTATGCACCAGCATCAGGTCAATATCTGTGGTGCCGCCCAATAGCGGCTCGTCACTCAGTATTGATCCCATGATATATGCTGCATGGAGATCTGGTTCACTGCGTTTACGCTGTTTTACCGTCTCGGCGGCAAACTTGTGTAATAAGGTTTTTGTGATGCGCATGGAGTCTCCCCTCGCCTATAAGTTAATGGGCAGGCTTTCCTGGAAGGGGGTCATTTTTAAAGCCTGGCGAATTCGCTGGTTGACAAGCTCAAAATCTTCCGGATTGCGGACATAATCAAGATGGTTGGTGTTTATGGTCAGGCACTTTTGGGTAGGATAGTTCACAAAGTGCGTATCGTATGTGGTGTTGAGTGTGTTGATATAATCAGTCTCCATTTGGCGCTCATAGGGACGGTCTCTTTGGGCAATTCGGTGCATGAGTACATCCGTATCTGCCTGGAGATAAACAACCAGGTCTGGTAGGGTGATTTTTTCAGCCAGGGCTTCATGAACTTTAAAATACATGTCTAACTCATCACCAGAAAGGTTAACTTCGGCAAAAAGGCGATCTTTCTCAAATGTATAATCTGAGATCAACCAGGGATTAGTAGACAATGTCTCATGAACGCCTTTTCGCTGTTGATGGTAACGGCTGAGCAGGAAAAAAATCTGTGTTTGGAAGGCATACCGCGCCCGGTCACTATAAAAATCACTTAAAAAGGGATTTTCTTCAAATATTTCAAGTAAAAGATTTGCTTCAAATGAGGATTGCAGCAGGCGCGCCAGTGTGGTTTTACCAACGCCAATCACGCCTTCGATAGCAATGTACATCAGGCTGGCTCCATAAGAATGATCTGAATGGGTATACTATACCATAGGTATGTGATTCTAAGCAGAGAAAAAAGGGATGATTTGTTGTGCTAGATCAGCGCACGACGGATTAAAAATTTTCTTGGCGATGGGGATGTGCAAAACAAGACCCTATCCGTTATAATTATGTCTTGCTACGACAATAAATTTACTGGTATTTTATCATCAGGACAGCTTATATGGATGAGAAAACTTCTCAAGCCCCAAAATCAAATCGATTGAAATTCCTCATTGGGGGTGGGTTATTCCTGGTTGCAGTGGTGTTCATGATTATCAGCGCCACCCGGGCAACGGCTGAATTTTTTATGACGGTGGGAGAATTGATCGAAGCCGATGAAGACCTTGAAGGTCAAAACCTGCGTATATCCGGTGCGGTGGTGGGGGAAAGCATCCATTATGATGTAGCGACTGGACAATTGAATTTCATCATCGCCCATATCCCCGGGGACCAGAATGAAATCCGGGCCGCCGGTGGATTAAGTTTTGTGTTACACCAGGCTGTCAGAGATACTCAAAATCCTCGTTTGGAGATACTTTACCAGGGACCGCCGCCGGACATGCTTCGAGATGAAGCCCAGGCAATTCTCACCGGCACCCTCAACACTGAGGGGGTTTTCATTGCTGAAGAGCTTTTATTAAAGTGCCCCAGCAAATATGAGGAAGCCCTTCCCAACCAGGTAGAGAACTGACACAGCCATGGTTCCTGTTTTGGGGTATGTAACCCTTGCCCTTGCTTTTCTATTATCAATTTATGGACTGGTTGCAGTTATCGTGGGGTTGCTCAGCAAATCTGCTGACTGGATAGAATCGGCTCGTTTATCATTGCTCTTGATCTTCCCGTTGTTGACAATCAGCTTGGTGACATTAATAATCTTGTTGGCAGATCAACGTTTCGACGTATCCTTTGTCTACAGCGTAACCAACCAGGAGATGCCGCTTTATTTACGCCTTACCGCGCTGTGGGGTGGACAGAGTGGGTCATTGTTGTTTTGGGCCTGGTTACTGGCTGGATTTTCAATCTTTTTTGCCGTACGCAAATGGCATGATGCTGCAGAGCTGTTGCCTTGGGCGCTGGTTGTGGTGTTTTTTGTCCTGGGCTTCTTCTTGATGCTCAGTGTTTTTTTTGAGCCGCCGTTTACTCGCTTTTGGATTTTACCAGACGGCAGCCAGGCCCTATCAGTACTGCAGCCGGCAGGGGCTTTGGCCATTCATCCCCGGGATGGTCAGGGTTTAAACCCCTTGCTGCGTCATCCAGGAATGATTTGGCATCCCCCCACGCTTTACCTGGGTTTTGTTGGCTTTATCATCCCCTTTGCCCTGGCCGTGGGAACCTTAGCGTCTGGTCGTCGGGATCGACGCTGGCTTGAAATTGCCAGACCGTGGACACTGACCGCCTGGATTTTTCTCACTTTGGGATTGGTGCTTGGGATGCGCTGGGCTTATGACATCCTGGGTTGGGGAGGCTATTGGGGTTGGGATCCCGTTGAGATTGCGGCCTTGATGCCCTGGTTGAGTGCGACGGCTTATATCCACACGACCCTCCTGCAGAAACGCCACAATGCTTACAATCGCTGGAACCTGGTCCTGGTGATTTTAACCTTTGTGTTAATCATCTTCGGCACCTTTATCACCCGATCAGGGCTGCTGTCATCGGTGCATGCCTTTGCTGGCAGTGATATTGGTCTGCCAATGTTTATATTTTTTGCACTGCTTTCTTTGGGCTCGCTGGGGGTATTGATCTACCGCTGGCGCGATTTTCACACAGGCTATGAACCGGAGTTCAGGTTTTCTAAAGAAGTGCTGACCTTATTCTCAAACCTGGTTTTGCTGAGCATCCTGGCGGTTTGTTTTCTGGGTGTGATCTACCCGATCATCTCTGAAATGCTCACCGACACGCAAATTACAGTAGGCCCAGCCTGGTATAAGCGTATCCTGGGTCCTTTATTCGTAATGATGTTGTTCTTAGTGGGAATTTGTCCGCTGGCTGCATGGAGCGGCACGAACCTGAAGCGTTTACAAAAACAACTTTGGCTGCTTTTGCCCCTCTCGTTATTGGTCCCTCTGGGGATGGGGGTGTTGGGTGGTGTCAGCAACTGGATGGTGCTGTTCTCTATGTGGCTGGTTGGTTTTAGCATCCTGGTCATTGCGATGGATTATGTCCAAAGGGTGGTCAAATTGCAGCAGCGTAGCCAGCAGGGCATTTTGTCTGCCCTGTGGTCGCCCATTCGTCGTAACCATCAGCGTTACGGGGGTGTGCTGGTGCACCTGGGATTCGTCATAATGAGCATTGGGATCATAGGCATTGAAGGGTTACAGCAGGAAACCCAGGTGACTCTTGCCCTTGGTGAACAGGTCGAAATTCAGGGCTATACCCTCAGGTTTGAAGGGGTTGATAATCTTGATGCCGGCGAAGGGGTCTTCATCACAGAGGCCGTATTGGCCCTCACTCGAGAGGGCGAACCGGTAGGCGCGCTTTATCCACAGCGGGATGTTTTCTTGAATATGGGTATGGCCATCACGCAACCCGGCTTGAAGAGTAACCTGGCCGGGGATTTGTATGCGGTTTTGATCGACTGGCGCCCGATAACGCAGGATGAAGCAACCTTCCGGGTCTTTTATAACCCGTTGGTTTCCTGGTTGTGGATTGGTACTGGTGTGCTAACCATAGGGGTTGTGGTGGCACTCTTGCCTGCCTCGATCGGCATGAAAAGTAACGCTCGAGGCGAAAGCGCTGTTGGTTCAGAGAAGGCCTGACAGATAAGCATCCTGCCTGTGCCCTGCTGGGCACCAGGAAGAACATCGTTCAAGCAATGAAATCGGTCTGAAAAGGTTGCTTTATACAGGGGAGTGAATGAAGGATCAGGTCTTCCTGGCTTTCTAACAACCAACTTCTGTTGAGACAGCAATAGACTTATTGAGAGACCCACCAGACAAGCGCGGTTCTGCAGTGAAAAGTGTGACGAAAGTCTCATGCTATCCATTGGGAAAAGAGCTATAATTTGTCTGACAATTAAAATTTCTGGAGGATAACATGACAGATACTGTACCGATTACATGGATTGATAATCCACGCGCGCGCACGATCGTACAAAGCCAGGCAGTAGATGAATTTTTCCCGGCCGGCATTGCCCGTGAGACGCGTGCCTTCCACAGCCGCATACCGGGTTACCAGGTAAGCCCGCTTAAAAGCCTGTCGCGCCTGGCTGCGTTCCTAGGTCTGGGCGGCATTTGGGTTAAGGACGAATCATTTCGACTTAGCTTGAGTTCCTTCAAAGTCTTGGGCGGTTCGTTTGCGATTTATAGCTTTGTAAAGTCGGCTTTGGGCGTTGATGAGCTGGATATATTTTCGCCGGAGGGGATTGCCATGGTGAGGGAAAAACTGGGTGATTTGACCTTTGCCGCTGCTACCGATGGCAACCATGGGCGGGGGGTGGCTTGGTCAGCGACCCGGCTGGGTTTTAATTCTGTTATCTATGTCCATCATAAAACTTCCCAGGCGCGCATTGAGGCTATCGAAAGCAATGGTGCCAGGGTCGTGGTGATTACGGGCACTTATGATGACGCAGTCCGGCAGGTGAACGAAGACGCACAAAAGAACGGCTGGCAGGTAATCTCTGATACTTCCTGGCCAGGTTATGAAGACATCCCGCGCTGGGTCATGCAGGGATATACGACCATGTTTGCGGAAGTACAAGAACAGTTGGCAGCGCAGGGCATCATCAAACCCAGCCATGTTTTTGCCCAGGCCGGTGTTGGTTCCCTGGCAGCGGCCACGCTTGGTTTCTACGCCCAATTATTTGGTGCCGGACGCCCGAGATCCATCGTTGTTGAACCGGATAAAGCTGCCTGTTTGTTCAAGTCTGCTGAAATTGGGGATGGTGAGCCCTACAGCTTCAGCGGTGACCTGGATACGATCATGGCTGGCCTGGCTTGCGGGGATCCAAATCCCCAGGCTTGGCGGGTTTTGTGGGATACGGCAGATGCCTTTGTAAAATGCCCAGATTATGTAGCGGCCAAGGGGATGCGAGTTTATGGCGTTCCGCTGGCTGGTGATCCCTTCGTGGTTTCTGGAGAATCAGGCGCGGCAAGTCTGGGTGCGCTGATGTTCATCATGCAGCGCCCGGAATGTGCCCCCTTGCGAGAATCACTTGGGTTAGGGCGTGATTCTGAAGTCCTGCTGGTCAATTCTGAAGGCAACACAGATCCAACTTACTTCCGTCGGGTGGTTTGGTCAGGCAGACATTCCGTACCGGATGCTTACTCAACTTTTGAGGTGTAAGAGTAAAGGTCACTTTTTGATTCGAAGGGCAGTGTAGCCAGATAAAATTCAGTTATGAAATCGCCTGAAGGCGTAATTTGATCTCACCACGCCTTCTTAACAGAAACAAGACGAAAGTCGATAGCAACCGCCTCTCCACGAGGCGGTTGCTGTATGGTATCCTTATAGCCATTAACCAAAAATTTTAGTGGTAATTATGTTGAAACAGAAATTGTTCCGAAAGTTTTGGCTCATTTTTATTCTGTCCCTTTTGCTTTTCGTTGCTTGGTCAATATCGACGGCTTGGGCACAGGGATTAGAACCATCCGACGACGAAGTGAACCGGGTTGCCAGCCAGCTGTACTGTCCAATTTGTGATAATGTATCCCTGGATGTGTGTCCGCTGGAAGCCTGCCAGGCCTGGCGAGATTTGATCCGGGAGCAGCTTGCTCAAGGCTGGTCAGACCGTGAGATCACGGATTATTTTGTTGCCCAATATGGGGATCGGGTTTTAGGCGCGCCGCCAGCGCGGGGATTAAACTGGCTGCTGTACCTGGCGCCACCAGCCCTGATCCTGTTGGGGGCTGGAATCCTTTTGGCTAAGCTCAGACGACGACCACACAAAGACCGTTCCCCTGACAAGTCAGGATATGAAGATCCTTATCTTAAACAGGTCAATCGTGACCTGAGAAAAATGGATTAATGATGGCAGCGTTCACTGGAAAAGAACATAAGAAAATTAACCTTTGGGCAATTGCTGCTGTTGTTGGATTGGTAATTATTCTGGCTTTGATAGGAATCCGATTGCTGCAAAACGATGCTGCACCGGTGATGATCGGGGAAAGACCCAAAGATTTTTCCCTGTCGACCTACACCGGCGAGGTCATTCATACGGCTGATTTAGGCGGCAAGGTGGTCCTGGTCAATTTTTGGGCGTCCTGGTGCACAACCTGCGACGAAGAGGCGTTCCTGCTGGAGGAGGCCTGGCAGTATTACCAGGCGCACCAACCAGGAAGGGTGATCTTTCTGGGGGTGTCTTACATGGATACCGAGCCAGCATCACGAGCGTATTTAGATCAACACGGTGTTAGTTACCCGAATGGACCTGATTTGCGTGGTGAGATATCGAGGAATTTTCAGGTTAATTCTGTCCCGGAGACTTTCATCATGGATGCAGATGGAACGCTTCGCCACCTCAAAATCGGCCCATTTGCCAGTATAAATGAAATCCTGTCTGCGATTGATGCAACCCTGGCTATTTCAATGGATACATCCCCTTGATTGGAACATATTCTAGTGCGAAGTGATCAGCAATTAAAGAAACGAAAAGACCATCATCGGTTTTTGTCTGTTGAAGATTTGACCTATGTTGTTGACGGTCAAACAATTTTGTCTGGCATCAGCTTTGAGGTTGACGTTGGAGAACGCGTGGCAGTCTTGGGTCCTTCAGGGTCGGGAAAGAGCACTTTGATCCGCATGCTCAACCGCCTGGATGAGCCGACATCTGGGATTATTAAAGTTGAGGGAGACGATTATCATGCGATCCCACCACGTATTTTGCGGCGGCGATTGGGAATGGTGATGCAGCAGCCGTATTTATTCCCGGGAACCGTAGCGCAAAACCTCTGTTTTGGGCCGCTGTCCCATGGAGAACGTCTGACGGAAGCCGATATCCAAGCATTGTTGGCTGGTGTTGATTTGAAAGGTTTCGAAGATCGAGATATCAGCAGGCTGTCAGGTGGCGAAGCACAACGAGTCAACCTGGCACGCACCCTGGCAAACAAACCAGAAGCGCTGCTGTTGGATGAGCCAACTTCTGCGCTTGATGAGGCTGCAAAAAACGAGGTAGAAGCGACGATCATGTCTGTCATCTCCACCCAGAATGTAACCTGCCTGTTAGTGACCCATGATCCAGCACAAGCGCGCCGATTGGCCGAGCGTATTTTGCTGCTTGAAGGTGGACAACTTGTAGCAGATGGACCCGTATCGGAGGTGCTTGATGCTGGGTAGATGGATTGATAACCAGGTTTGGTTAGGAGCAGCCCAGGCGGGGGTGACGATGGTCGCGGCTGTGCTGGTGGTGTGGCTGACGGTTCGTCTGAAACTCGGGTTAAGAAATGAGATCCTGGTTGCCTTAGGACGAGGCGTAGCACAGATCGTCCTGGTGGGGTTTTTACTGACGGTTATCTTCAGTGCAGACCTGTGGATTGCAATCCCGGTCATCGCCATCATGATCGTCACCGCCAGCGTGATGACGATTAAACGCATCAACAATATTCCCCATGCCCTCAGGATTTCGTTGTTAGGCATCACTGCCGGGTCTGGACTGGTGATTGCCGTGATGACCTTCCTGGGTGTGATTGAACAGGACCTGACCTCAATCATTCCGATTGGCAGCATGATGGTTTACGGGGCGATGAACACCAACGCACTGATGATGGAGCGGTTTCGCTCGGAAGTTGGCTCGCACGTGGGGCAAATTGAGGCAGGCCTGGCGCTGGGGGCTTCGCCGGAGCAAGTTATCCGTCCCTATGCCCGTCGAGCGGTCACATCTGCGCTGACACCCAATATCAACGGGCTGCGTTCTTTGGGGATTGTGTGGATCCCGGGTGCGATGGCTGGGATGGTTTTAGCGGGGGAAAATCCGGCCTATGCTGGTTTCTACCAATTTGTGGTCTCGGGTTCGATCTTTGTGACGGCCGGCATCACGGTCATCATCTCGATTGCCTTGCTGCGCAAGCAAGTGTTTTCCAAATCCGAGCAGCTTATGCTGCGGTCAGAAGCTGAAACCTGAGTTTTACATTGTCAGTCAGGTAAAACTGGCTCACAACAATTAACGCTTTCACCAACTCGCTCAATTCTGTTGTTGACATTTTAATACACTATCTTTATACTTTTCCAAAAAAGGACAATTAAGATGGACGGATCACAACCAACAACGCTAACTCAGGAGTATCCTTCAGAAGGATTAAGAATATGGCAGGTACTGCTCCTGGTTTTTATACCACCCTTGCTGTTAATGGGGGCTTACATTGGGCTCGGTCATGTTTCGGCAGTTCAAGAAAACATTCCTGCCCTGTTATTGTTTTTTCTTTTAGCTGTATTGATCCTGTTTCCGATCGAGTTGTTTGTCGTTTTAAGAGCA
Organism: Candidatus Brevefilum sp.; assembly: GCA_007135845.1. Next base: position 4,660 of record SLIC01000103.1, on the reverse strand, counting down.
CGTAAAGTGGAATTTGGGCGTTATTCCTTGCAGAGTGCCTTCACGATCCATAAGAAATTACCCTGGTGGCAAATCGCATTGTTTGGAGTCCTGACCTGGGGATTTGCTGGGTTGATGACCGTCACCATCATGCCTTTAGAAAGCAGCCTGTTTGCACCGCTTTCAGAAAGGCTGTCGGCATTATTGCCAGCCTATTTTGATTGGACGAATTTTGCTTACCTGGAACGATACTCAAGATCAACGCTTATTTTAATGGCGGCTGTTCTAATGGTGTTTAATGGGTTTGTTGGTCCGATCATCGAGGAACTGTTTTTTCGCGGTTATCTGACCGCAAAAATTAAACGTTATGGTGTGATGGCACCAGTGATCATCACGGTATTGTTCTCCCTTTACCATTTTTGGCTCCCTTTTGACAATCTCTTTCGAATTGCTGCTTTCTTCCCAGCTTTTTATCTTGCCTGGAGGAAGAAAAATATCTATATTGCCATCGTCTGTCACGTTCTGAGCAATGTTTTTTCAACCATCAACATCATTATGATGATCTCAAGTGTGATGTGATTAACAACGCACCTGGAAAAACAGTTGCCTACTGAGTAATATCTTGGGGAAATTGGGTGGGACTCTGAGATAAACACGCTGCACAGCAGCTGATGAGAGACTTGTCATACATGAAAGCGCTATACTTTCTTAATCCAGACATTGTTTTCCTCAACCATGGCTCTTTTGGTGCAACGCCTCGCGCAGTGATGGCGGCGTTTCAAGCATGGCAGGTTCGGCTTGAGCAGCAACCCGTTCAGTTTTTTGCCCGGGAATTAATCTCTGAATTGGAACAAGCACGCCAAAACCTGGGCAGCTTCTTGAATGCAGATGCAGGTGACCTGGTGTTTATCCCGAATGCCACCGTTGGGATTAACATTATTGCCCGTTCTTTACCGTTTGAGCCGGGTGATGAGATTCTCACTACGGATCACGAATACGGCGCCTGCCAGAATGTCTGGAACTATTTCAGCCAAAAGAATGGCATTGTTATTGTGAAGCAACCAATCCCGCTGCCACTGGCCTCTCCTGACAATATCGTTGAACATTTCTGGCTGGGCGTCACCCCCAGAACCCGGGTGATTTTTATCAGTCACATCACCTCACCCACGGCGGTCCGTTTACCGGTGGAGAGGATTTGTAAACGAGCCCGTGCGGCAGGAATCTTGACCATTATCGATGGGGCGCATGCACCGGGTCAGATTTCATTGGATTTATCAAGCGTCGACCCTGACTTTTATGTTGGTAATTGCCATAAATGGCTGCAAAGTCCCAAGGGAGCAGGCTTACTTTATACCCGTCGGGCACTTCAAACCCTGTTAGAGCCTTTGTTAATCAGTTGGGGTTGGAGCGAACATCCTATGTTTGCCTCCCGGTCTGTGAAGCGCCTGTTGAACAGCAAGTATCTTGATTATTTTGAGTGGACGGGTACCAGCGATCCATCCGCTTATCTCACTGTTCCGGCTGCGATTGACTTTCAGGATCAGCATCACTGGGCGAAAGTAAGACAGCAGTGCCAGCAAATCCTTGCAGCTGGACTTGATCGGATAAATGCGCTGACCGGGTTTGAAAGCGTCTATCCAGCGGGTTCTCCATCTTTTGTTCAAATGGCAGTGGTGCGACTGCCGCGGCTGCGTGATCCAGCGGATTTCCAAAGGCAGCTTTATGAGCAATACCGCATTGAAGTGCCGTGTATCGAATGGAATGGTGAGCTTTTCTTGCGAATCTCTGTTCAGGCTTATAACACCATGACAGATGTGGATGCATTGGTTGCAGCACTTGGTGCATTGCTTCCCCTTCACCAAGCCTGAAATATCAACTGAACAGGCACTTATTTTTTCGGCTGTGAAACCGCGGTAATAACGGTTAGAGAATGATCAAAATAGGGCTGGGTTAGGATATTGTGAGCTATTTCAAGTGAGTTTTCATTGAGCTTAGATTACAAGGGCCAAATCCACGGCACCATAATCACAGCGATGATGAAAATTAAAATGGTCAGGATAGAGCCAACCTTGACGAAATCAAAGAAACGGTAATTGCCAGGTCCGTAGACCATCAAGCAGGCTGGCTCTAACGGCGTGATGAAAGAATTACTGGCGCCGACTGCAATCATGATGGCAAAGGTGCGCGGATTAAGGCCTAATTGTAGGGCAGCCTGCATGGCGATTGGGGTGATGATAACGGCTGCAGCCTGGTTTGACATCGGCTGTGTCAATGTCAATGACAGAAAGAAGAATGTGGACAGGAGTAAGATAGGATTGGACAGCCCAATTAAATCAATAAGCTCATCGGCAAGCACAGAGGCTAACCCGGTCACTTCCATCGCCCGTCCCAGTGCCAGCATACAGGCGATCAGCAGCCAAGCGCTCCAGTTTACCTGGCGGTAGGCTTCTTCAGGGGTAATACAGCGGGTAACAAAGGCAACCAACGCGCCTAACATAACACCCACTGGCAGTGAGATGACGTTGATTGAGACCAGCAAGATCACGGTGCCAAAAATGGCCAATGCCAGGGGTGCTTTTCTTGTTTCGGGCATAACATCCAGTTCATCTGTGACTACCCGGAAGTTGATGTTCTTACCCAGTCCCTGGATTGTTTCCGGGTTGCCCTGGAGTAACAACTGGTCGCCAACCTGCAGACGAGTCAGGCTGATTCTACGGCGAATGGTCTCACCCTTTCGATTGATTCCCAATACCTGCAGGCCATACCGATCCCTGAAGTTCACGCCTCGAAGGGTTCGTCCTATAAGTGGCGACCCGGGCAATAAAATAACTTCAGCTAGGGAAAGGTTTTTTGCCATTTCTGAGATGGGGTCAAATTCGCCGGCAAACTCGATCGTATTTTCTTCTCTTAATGTGATCAGGTTGGTCTTGTTGCCTTCAATTAACACACGATCGCCTGGCTCAAGAACGGTGTTAGCCCGGGGCTCTACAGGAATACCGGTTTCTTTCAATATCCGAAGGACATACAGGTCATACTCCTGACTCAAACCAATCTCATCAAGTGACTTTCCTGCCCAGGGTGAATCCTCTGTTAACTTAAATTCTGAACAATACGAAAGAATATCCTTTTGGGGATCTGTCACCTCTTTATCCCGGACAGGGATTAGGTGCCGCCCAATGAAATACATATACACCAGGCCAACGATCAGGATGGGAACGCCCACGGCGGTCAACTCAAACATCCCTAAGGGGGGTAATCCATATTGCGTCAACAGGCCGCTGACGACCACATTTGTTGAGGTGCCAACCAAGGTGACAGAACTGGCAAGGATGGTGGCGAATGCCATCGGCATCAGCATTTTTGACGGGTCGATTTTCAGACGCCGGGATAAACCGATCGTCATGGGTGTGTAAAAAGCAGCTGTGGCGGTGTTTGAGATGAATGCGCTTAGTAAACCTGCAGAACCCGTAATGATCCAGAACAACTGGTTTTTATTATTGCCAACTGATTGGAAAATTAAACGTGAGAGAATCTGCACGATGCCAGTGCGCACCAGGGCAGCGGTCAATATTAAGATCCCTAAGATCATCATCGAGGTGTCACTGCCGAATCCCTCAAATGCTGTTTGGGCTGGTATAACCCCCGTCAATATCAATGCCATCATCAACCCTAAGGCAATTACATCAGCAGGTAAGGTCTCAATGGAAAAAAGAACCAGTGCAGCAAGAATAATGATGATTAGAAGGATCATAGAAAGCGTCATCTTATGAGCCGCCTTTGGTAAGGGATGGGTAAGGGAGTCGAATTATTAGATTATAAGTGAAAATCAGGATTTTGGCTTGACTTGAAAACCCACCTAAGAAATGCCATAATTAAGAGAAAGTAGATAAAATTTAGCAAATAATCATGGTAGATTTATGCCATTTTTTACCCTGTGCAGTATAATCCGGAGCTAATATGGACAAAATACATAACACTTCAAACGCAATGCCAGTTTTCACCAAGCTTTTACTAGCGCTACCTGTGACAATGGTCATTTTTGCCCTGGTGATCGTCGCTGCCCTGCTGGGGTTTGAGCGGGTGTATGCCGATCGCGTTTTTCCTGGCGTACATGTGTATGACATTGACCTTTCCGGAATGACTCGGGAAGAAACCGACCAGGCACTCGCTGAGATTCTGCTATATGCCAATGAAGGACTGGTTCAATTCACCTACCAGGACCAGGTGTGGGAGTTTAACCCCATTGACCTGGGTTACAGCTTTGATCCTGATGTCAGCTCAGAGCAAGCCTTTTCTGTTGGTCGGGGAAAGCGGCTTCCGTCGAACCTGATCGAGCAGGCACGAGCCTGGTTCACCGGTGTGCAGCTTTCGCCTGTGGCGCGGTATGATGAGCGCATCGCATTGGATGCTCTGCAATCCATCGCCAAGGAAATAGATCAACCGGTGGTTGAAGCCTCGTTGGGTTTAGAGAATACCGAAGTCGTGGTGGTCAGCGGACAGGTGGGCCGCGAGGTAGATATTTCCACTGCCCTGGCGTTATTACCTGAGAATTTCCTCCGCATGCAGGATGCGGTTATCCCGCTGCCGGTGCTGGAATCGGAACCGGTGATCATGGATGTTGCGCCCCAGGCAGCCCTGGCGCGGAGAATCCTCAGCGAACCCTTGGTGTTGACTGCCCCTG
>SLIC01000144.1 GCA_007135845.1 Candidatus Brevefilum sp. | reverse complement strand
TCATAACGAAAAGGATGCCAGGTATGAGAATAAGAGTTTAAATTCCGGATAATCTTACCACAGCCAAAACTGAAACGTTTAAGAGAAAAACGTCAATGTGGATAGAAAACGGCGGGATGAAAACACATCCCGCCCTACAAATCACAAAAATCCCCCCGTCTGAGGAGACACGGGGGGATAAGCAATTCTACAGAAAGAATTGTCACATTGGAAATGTGATTTGCATTACCTACTCACCTAATTGCCAAATTGCTACTTACCTAATTCCTGATACCTGATTCCTAATCATCTACTACCTGATCCATCCATTCACCAATGGAATCTTTCTTGCAACCTGCTGTATAATTAATCCATTCACCAAGGAGTCTTACCATGATTCCCTTTCGAAAAAACTTAGCCATTGCCATCGACGGCGGCGGAATCAAAGGGCTGGTCGTCACCCAGGCACTCAAGGTACTTGAAGCGCACCTGGATCTCTCCCTGCATGAGCGCGCTCGCCTGCTGGTGGGCACTTCCACCGGCTCGATCATTGCAGCAGGCCTTGCCGGCGGCTATTCCGCCCAGGAACTGACCGAACGCTATCTAGAAATGGGTAAAACGATCTTTCCCAACTCGCTGCGCAAGCTGCTGTTTCCCCTGACCCGCACCCGTTACCCCGACGCACCCCTCAACGATGCGCTGCGTCATCACTTTGGTGATATGAGAATGGGCGACTTCTGGACCGCCGACCCACCCACCAACCTGGTGATCACCGCCTTTGACCTGTCGGAAAACCGCACCCGTTTCATCAAGCCCTGGAAAGAAGAATATACCGATTGGCCCGTGGTCAAAGCCGTCCAGGCATCCTGCACCGTCCCCACTTACTTCCCAATAGTCGAGAACCGCTATATCGACGGCGGTGTGGGCTCCTATGCCAACCCCTGCTATGTAGCAGCCTACGAAGCCAAAGAATGCCTGCGATGGGATCTGGAAGAAACCACGCTGATCAGCATCGGCACCGGCCGCTCTCCCTACCGCTATGATCCCGAAAAAGCACCCCGGCTGTGGCCCTTAGACTGGATTGGTCGCATTTTTGATGTGTTCTCCCAATCCGCCAACGACCAACAGGTGCACCTGGTGCAAACCTTTTTCAATGGGTTGGATTTTCGCCGCTTTCAAATTGACATGCAGGAACATATCGAAATGGACGACACCCGCCATATGGAGCGCCTGGTAGCTTATGGAACCCGGATGGGACGGAAGATCATCGACGACCATTATGACCGCGCCCAGGGCATCATTATCAAACGCACCAAGTTAGGGGCTGATGGCTAATAGCTGATGGCTGATAGCTGATGGCTGATAGCTCATGGCTGGTAGATGGTGGTTGATAGTCAGTAGGTAAAAGCTCAATGCTGAAATGAAAAAGCTGGTAGCCGATAATTGATAGGCCTAATACCTAATCGCCTACTTCCTAATCGCCTATTTCCTAATTGCCAATTTCCTCCCACTTAATCACACTCGCCGCTTTTATCCTTCAAGATCACCACTAGTTCTTGCGGTCGATCGGTAGCATCCACCAGTCTGTTAGAGTGGCGAATCGCATCCCTCACACAGCTATTTTGGCACTGGCTGCAATAGGCGCAGCGAGCCGGGTAATGGATTAATTTATATTCATTGCGCGAGGTTTTTTCAAGAACCAGTGCACCGGTAGGACAATCGCGCACGCACAATCCACAGCCCGTGCAGTTGTCTGCATCAATCTCAATCGCGCCGCGAAAGGTCTCGGGCAGCTCAAGTTCTACAAAGGGGTACCCAACCGTATCCGGACGGGACACCAGTGCATCAATAATGGCGGTAAACATGCTATTTCTTCTTCGCATCGTCCACCAATCATACCCCCATCAAGATCACAAAGCCAAGCTGCAGCAGTGACAGCGGCACCAGTATCTTCCATCCTAAACCGGCCAGCTGGTCAATGCGCAGGCGGGCAAATATGGCGCTGGTACCACTCAGGATCGCCACCATCATCAAGCATAAGAGGATGAAAATCCCAATCCCCACCAGTGGAAAGGCAAAATTCGTCCAGCCAAAATACAGGTTGACCAGCAAGAAAATGCCCACCACTGCCTGGATGTTCATCACCAGGTACCAGAAACCAAGCTTAGTCCCTGAAAATTCTGTCAGTGAGCCCCCCACCACCTCCGATGAGGCACTGGGGATATCCAGCGGGTCCCGTTTCAATTTACCAATCAAACCAACAATTGCCAGGATGAGTCCAAGCGGCTGAAAGATCACAAATGGCCCCATCGTTGCCTGGGCTTGTGAAATCTCTGCCACCGACCACGATCCCGCCATGACAGCAGGGCCGCTGATTGTGATCAAGAGCGGCACCTCGTAAGAGAAGAACTGCAGGATCGAACGACCACCGCCTAATACGCTGTAAATGCCCACTGAGGCCATCCCAGCCAGGTAATAAGCCAGGGTGGGTACACTCATCAAGAACTGGATCACAATCAGGTCTCCCTCGAAAGAAAAGGGCGTATACCCAGCAATGGGAATATACAAAGCCGCAGTCAGGACGGCGCTCATGGAGAGCAGCGGCAAAAGCATCTCAATCAAGCCGCTGGCACCCTCGGGCAGTAAATCCTCCTTGCTGAACAGCTTGATCAAGTCCGCCAGGGGTTGATACCAGGGCGGTCCAACCCGGCGCTGGAAGCGTGCCAGCAGCTTGCGATCCATCCATTCAAAGGCCAAACCACACACCACCTGGAAAGCCAACCCGGGAAAGAACAAAAGATTAAGGATACTTCTGAACAACGGCTCGCCTCCTCATCTATCCGCACAAGCCACACACAGGTCAATCCCAGCCAACACTACCGGGATATCAGCGACATGGATAGCTGCAAGCTGCTCTGGCAGCAGGCTCAATACAGGCAAAGTCGGTGTTCGTATTTTCAGGCGGGCAGGTTTATCCGTGCCATCACTGCGTAAGTAATACACCACCTCACCACGCGGAGCTTCAGATCGTGTGACCACCTCCCCCTCCGGCACCTTACGGCTGGCACGTACAGAGACCTCGCCATCAGGCATCTCTTGCATCAAGATTTCACACAGGCGCAGACTTTCGCGGGTTTCCAGCACCCGGATCAGGGTTCTTGCCCAGGCATCACCCTCCGGAAGGGTAATGACATTCACATCAAGCTTGTCATAGGGCGACCAGGGATCGTCCCTGCGCAGGTCCATATCGACTCCCGAGGCACGGGCAACAGGGCCAACCACGCAGTAGTCCTTGATCATTTCTGCTGAGACCGGTGCCACACCCTGGGTGCGCGCTCGCAACGCTGGTTCTTTCTCAATCACATCCAGAACACCGTTTACCTGCCGATTCAACTTTTCAAGATTTAGGTTGATCATCTCTTCCTGCTCGTCAGATATATCAAAACGTACACCCCCAATCTGGTTGGCGGCATGGCTCACCCTTCCCCCGGAGACACCCTCCATAATATCTAACGCCAGTTCCCGATCATGCCAGGCGTGCATAAAGATCGTATCCAATCCAACGTGTTTCGCCAAAACACCCAGCCACAACAAATGGCTGTGCACCCGTTCCAGCTCACACATCAATGCCCGGATGTACTGCCCACGCGGTGGAATCTCAATTCCCAACAGGGTCTCAACCGCATTACAAAAGGTGGTGGTATGAATATGCGAACAAATCCCGCAAACACGCTCAATCAGATGGACGTCCTGTACATAAGTACGCTGTGTTGCCATTTTCTCGATCCCCCGATGGACATAACCCAGGCGTAGCGTTCCGCCTAACACTTTTTCACCCGTGATATCAATGCGCATCGACAGTGGTTCTTTCAACAACGGGTGGTGGGGGCCAATTGGAATTGAGATCTTATTCATCGGAAACCTCGCTACGGATAAAGGGTGGTCCCTGTTCCCATTCATCAGGGAGCAGTAACCTGGGGGTCTTTTCACGACCGGTGAAGGTCACACCAAACATTTCTGCCACTTCGCGCTCGTAAAAGTCAGCCCCGGGCAACAGGGAAACAATCGTTTCGACGATTGGATTATCATGGGGCAGCCGGATCATCAAAGAGATTCCCCGGCCATCCCCTAATTGATTTAGGTAAAAGAATTGATAGATCAGTTCAATGGTTAACGCATCAGGCTCAGTTTCTCTTTCCTGGGCAGTGATAGTAGACAGGTGATAAATGCCAAAGTGTTCTCTTAACACAGCCATCACTGCCTGCAGTTGATCCGCAGTGATCTGGATGGTTTCATCATTGGTGATATTGGGATATATCTCACAGTCGCAGCCTGTTTCTGATTTGATTTTTTCGATCATCATTTCCATAT
>SLIC01000132.1 GCA_007135845.1 Candidatus Brevefilum sp. | reverse complement strand
AGCGCTCTGACAATTCAATCCAATCGGAAAGAAATTATTTCGGATGTGTTGAATTTCCCAACCGATCTCTACACGATCCGAGGCGCGTTGGAGATGCTCAACCAAGGTCATGTGCTGGTATTGCTGGCTAGCGAGGATGGTATCAGGACCTCAATGGAAGACTACCAACACACGCTCAATGAAGATACTGCCCTGGTTACCATCTCAACACCCACATTCAAAAGTGGCTTTCTACATGATGTCCCGCTGATGACACAGATGGCGCACGAAGCTGGCGCGCTGGTATTGTGGGATTTTTCCCATGCTGTAGGTGTGATTCCATTAGATGTGAATAAATGGAAGGTGGATTTTGCCGTTGGCTGTACGTATAAATACCTGAACGGCGGACCTGGTTCGCCGGCATTTCTGTATGTCCATCAAAGGCACCTTGAACAAATTGGGCATCAACCGCTGGGTTGGTGGGGGCACCAGACACCGTTTACCTTTGACCTGGCTTATCAACCCGCTGACTCCATCCGGCGCACCCTGACGGGCACACCGCCGATCTTATCCCTGCTGCCTATTGAAATTGGGGTTGACATGGTTCAAAAAGCAGGCATCGAGCTGATCCGAGAAAAGAGCCAGCGGTTAGGAGGCTTGTTTATCAAGGCCTTCGACCACCGGTTAGACGGTTTGGGTTTCCAGCTTGGCTCCCCCCGGGAAGAGGGCCAGCGCGGCGGTCATGTCAGCATCCGGCACCCCGAGGCTTACCGCATTTACCAGGCGTTGACCCGGGAACTGAAGCTCATCCCCGATTTTCGCGAGCCTGACAATATCCGCCTGGGATTTGCCCCGCTCTATACGTCCTTTGGGGATGTGTTAGAGGCCGTCGAACGGCTGACACGGGTGGTTGACGAACGACTGTATGAGAAATACGCTCACGAGCGGTCGCGGGTCACCTGAGCGGGCATCACACCCCATTAAATCTATGCCTGCTTCCTAATAACTACACCCAAATACCTGTTCCCTAATACCTGCTACCTAATTCCTGATAACTCTTGTACTCTACCCCAAACCGCATCAAACATCTCCTCGGTCAGACGGCCGGTGAGGGTGTTTTGCTGGCTGGGGTGGTAGGAGGCCAGCAGCCAGGGCAACCCATCACCAAGCTGGTAAAAGGCATTATGACCAAAAACCGGCTTTTTCTGATGTTTCAGCCGTGGTTGAAAGTGGCGTAAGAGGTTATCAAAAGCGATTTTGCCCAAGGCGACAAAGCCCTCTAAACGAGGCAAGAGCTCGATTTCAGCCGCCAGCCAGGGCAGGCAGGTTTTGATTTCACTGACTTTGGGTCGGTTCTGGGGTGGAACGCAGCGGCAGACAGCCGTGATAAAAACATCCTTTAGTTTTAGACCGTCCTGGCTGTGGTCAGCTGTGGGCTGATTGGCAAAACCTGCCCGGTGCAGGGCTGGGTAGAGGAAGTCCCCGCTGGCATCACCGGTGAACATGCGACCGGTGCGGTTAGAGCCGTGGGCGCCGGGTGCCAGCCCAACGATCATGACCCTGGCATCGGGGTCACCAAACCCGGGCACCGGTTTACCCCAGTAGGTTTGATCCTGATAAGCTTTGCGTTTAGTTTGGGCAACTTCTTCACGCCATGCTACCAGACGGGGACATTTTCGGCAGGCGATGATGCGCGTTTCAAGAGATTGTAGTGAATCTTTCATGGGTTTATTCTAACGGAAATTGTCTCATTGGGGGATGATTGTCTGGTTGATCAATTTGTAGGCACAATCCTGATAGCCCAGCGCAGGTCTAAGAGAACTTTAGCAATCATCGTAAGAGGTGTAGAGAGGCTTTCCCAAAAGTCGATATCCAAAAAACACTTACAAAACAGCCTTCTCCTGGGAGAAGGGGGCATCACGCCATGGGGGATGGATGAGGGGATATTAAGCCTTCTCCTGGGAGAAGGTGGCGCCCCACTGGGGCGACGGATGAGGGGATATTAAGCCTTCTCCTGAGAGAAGGTGGCGCCCAGCCAGGGGCGACGGATGAGGGGTGCCTGACTGTCAGCCCAAGGCTGACTGATGAGGGTCAATTCTTTCCTTAACTATTTGATCAATAGCTTCACACACACCAGGAAAATTGGTCCAGATTTCGTTATTAGGAATGCGTATTATGTCCAATCCGAGATTTTTCAGATATTCCATCCTGAATGCATCATATTGACCACCTGTATCATCAAAATGCTGGGAGCCATCCAGCTCCACGACCAACTTGGCTGAGTGGCAATAAAAATCCACAATATAGTTGCCAATAACTTTTTGCCGGTTGAACTGCACAGGGTACATTTTAAGAAAATCGTACCAAAGATGACGTTCTTCTTTGGTCATGTTCCGGCGTAAGGTTTGAGATGTTTTGGTTAGGTTTTTGTTCTTTGGGAGGCGCATGATCCCTCATCCGTCACGCCTTCGGCGTGCCACCTTCCCCCAGGGGAAGGCTTAACCCTGCCACGCTCAGACCATATCTGTTCTGCACTTGAATATAGATAGGATATGATCCAGGCTGGACTTTCTTTGGATTCTCTCGAGAGAAGCTGTCAGTCAACGGCCGACTGATGAGGGAAATACTCAACCCCTCATCCGTCACGCCTTCGGCGTGCCACCTTCCCCCGAGGGAAGGCTTTTCATTGGAAATTATTGAATACATTATATCAAGATTGATAAGCGAAGGGATTATTAATGATAAGTACCTGTAAATTTCTCTCACATTTAGCGCACCCTAGGAGTGACAGCCTGCCCTGTGGAGGTACGACTTGAGGGATGAGGGGATATTAAGCCTTCTCCTGGGAGAAGGTGGCGCCCCATAGGGGCGACGGATGAGGGGTTATAACGCAAGCGTAAGAGCACAGCTCGTCTTCGTGAACTCGACACTTAGTGCCATGCTCTTACTTCTTAATCCTCTTGTCAACAAGATGTTTTTCCGGCTTAGGGAATAGCCCCAGCCGGGATCAGGAAGGAGGTCACCATTTTGTCAAGGGATGTTAAATCAGGAAAGAACGACTCTGGCGGCTGAGCGGTAAGGTCTGCTTCCATCTTATCGATATAGGCTGGAAAATTCTCCAAGAAGGCATCCCAGCCCTCTTCAGGTTCGGTCATGCCACCCTGGAAAAAGAAGGGGTGGGTCACCGGTAGGGTGGCAGAGATGAGGTAATCCCCATCCTCTGTTAGCCCGATAAAGGCATAGAAGGTGCTGTCGTTACTAATTGGTAGAAAGGCCTGACCATATTGGGTGATAAAGCGAACACCCTGACCATTTTGGAAATTTAGGTAACTCACCTGGCCTTGCATCATCTGGGCGGCGTTAAAAAGCGGCATGAAAGGGATGTTTTCCGGGTTGGGGTCCTGGTTGTTCAGCAGGGTTATCAGGTCATTGATAATATTTTGGAAAACAGGATCAAAAGCAACTAAATCTGCCACGGGATAAATCCATACAATCGGTTTATGGTATCGGTTGTCGACCGGGTAGCCGGTCAGGTCGATCTCAATCATTTCCGGATGGACGCCCCACAGGGGCAGTTCGTCTGAGGGGAGATTTTCAGACACCCTGAGCTGCATAAAACCGCTGCTGTATTGCTCCGGGTAGCAGAATTCTACCGAGTAGGCATTGGCGGCAGCCAACCCCGGACCGCAGGCAAAGGGTTCTTGATCGGGAGTTTCCGTTGGCGTATCGATTTGGGGTGTCTCTGAAGGAATGGATGCTGCGGTATCGGTCACGGAGTTTTCTTCGATATGTGCCGGCGGTGGTGTTTCCTCCGCCTGCATCCCGGGGAGGCTGCAGGACAGGGCTGCCAGCAGCAAGGTGATCAACACAAAAAGATAAGAACGGTTTTTCATTTTATCTCCTTAACTTAAATACCAATGTGCGGATCAACATGACAAGATCGAAGGATTATTCTCAGCAGTAGATCTTTCAAAGATTGGGGGTGTCGTTTCTTCATAGATCTTGACATCCTTAAGACGAAAATTATTTCAAAAAAGTTCCAATATTTTATCCTAATAAAAACTGGTGGTGGAATTACCACCACCAGCATGTTGCAACAAATCAAGCAGGGCTGATTAAGATCGATCCAGTTGGTGACTTTTCATGGCTTAAGTATTGTCACCGATGTTTTACTGAGTTTTGGATCAAATGTATAACCGGATAGGGCGACATCAGTCACCGAGAAGGTGATACTGGTGACATTGTTGCGCAGATTGCTGGAATTGAGAGAACATTGTCCTGTCGAGTCTGTGGTGCAGCTCACGATACTGCCCGAATTCCAACGTCCACTGACGACCGCGCCAGGTTGAGCAGGGTCAATGGTGATGTCGACGGTTGCCCGCCAGAAGTT
>SLIC01000038.1 GCA_007135845.1 Candidatus Brevefilum sp. | reverse complement strand
TGCGACCTGACTGGGATTCCTACTTTATGAAGATAGCCTACTCTGTTTCCGAGCGCAGCACCTGCGACCGGGCTTTCGTCGGCTGCGTGCTGGTGCGCGATAAACGCATCCTGACCACCGGCTTTAACGGTTCGCCGTCTGCCCAGCCCCATTGTGACGAAGTGGGGCACCTGTTGGTGGACGGTCACTGCATCCGTACCATTCATGCCGAGACCAATGCCATAATCCAGGCTGCTTTACACGGTGTTTCGACCAACGGCTGCTGGTGTTATGTGACCCATTTTCCATGCATCAACTGCACCAAGGCACTGATTAATGCCGGCATCGCCCGTTTAATCTACCATGTTGATTATCGCATCAATGAAAATGCGGTCGAATTTTTGCGGATGGCGGATGTTAAGATCAGCCCCTTAGATTATGTTCCCAACGACAAGACCTAAACAAATTCAATTCAATAAAACTAATTTCATCCGTTGATACCTCACACCACTCACACACTGTGAGCGTAGCCGACGGCTTACTTCCCTCTTTTTGTGAATATATTTAAGCAAAATGGCAGAAACATAATCCGATTCAATCAGCCACAGAGAAAAAATGTCGATCAAGCAACTGGCAAGATACGCCAAATTGATCCAGGCTAAAAAATTACTGGTTGGCGTCCTGTTGGTGGATAATACTGATTAATGATTGAAAGAAAAAATCCATTAACCGAGATTTTGGGGCGTAAACGCTTTTGTTTGAATGCTAGCTGTTAAAGCTTCTGTCAACCGTTTTTTTGCCTGGGGTCTTGAAAGGGAAGGGGTGCTAATAATCCATTCATCGATAAAGTTATTTTCTGCTTTTTCGAAGGTCTTTTTCTCATCGTAGCTGAGTTTCTTTATGTTATTGTATCCGTTCAGGTCTCGCAACAGTGCTGCTCTTGCCGGTAGTGAGCCATCCAACCAGCGTTCATTAATCAACCTTTTGATCCTTGTGGGCGATTCCAACATCAGTTCGGGTGGTTTAGAAATAATCGTAAGCGCTTGATTAAATTCCTTTTCTGAGCGAACTGCTTTGATATGATCTGCATCAGCCTTTTCGCTCGGAAGCCAGTATTCAATCTCTCCGGTTGAAACCTTGAAAAATGTATCTCGATGACCATCCAAATCCCTATCAACGATATCAATAACCTTTCCCACGCCATAGGTATAATGTACGACCCAATCGCCGATTTTAAATCTGAGCGCTTTTTTTTCTGCCATTTTTCCTCTTTTCACTAAGGGTGAAGACCATTGATCGTGATAGAAGACCATTAACTAGTGTTCTATATCGACATCAAGAATTAAATACCAATGATGGTTTCAACGTTTCCCCTCACCCCCTGGGACTATACTGCCACCTAGTAATGAAAAACCATCGAAAGATAGATTAATCATACCCCATGTGGGGTGCATAGATAAGCTTTTGGGCTTACCAGTGATGAAAGAGCTAAGAACCAACTAACCCTGGAATAAAATCAGAGCGCTGAATGCAAGCAACGATTGTTGCCCTGCGATTAAGAACTCATTATAATTGGTTAAGATGACTGACACAGCTCTGGTTAAACGAATCCAATCCGCTATCACCGATGAAATTTTTTACGCGCTTGGCCTTCAAAGGCGGGGGGCATTGCGGCGTGCTTTCGGGTGGGTTTTCAGCTTACCCACACGGCGTTTTGCCCGCATCATGGCGGATGTCGATACTGCTGTTGCAGAAGGTGGCCCGGCAGCCGGCTGTCAGACTATGTTAGATGCCCTGGGTGTGAAAGCCAAAGCAGTGGGGATGGAACATATACCGCTGGCAGGACCGGCCATCATCCTCGCCAACCATCCTGGAGCCTATGACTCAATGGCCATCGGCAGTCAAATCCCCCGCAGAGACCTGAATGTCATCGTGGCAAAAACCCGCTTATACCAGGTCTTGCCAAACATTCACCCTCACATGCATTACGCCAGTAAGGAGCGTACCGAGAGCATGACCGCGCTGCGCCAGGCAATCGAGCATTTAAAAGGAGGGGGGGCTTTGCTGCAGTTTGGTTCCGGCCTGATCGAGCCTGATCCTGCGCTTCAACCCTTGGATGACTCGGTCTTTGAGCACTGGTCGCCTAGCATCGAGGTAATCCTGCGCAAGGTACCCGATACTCAGCTGGTCCCAACCATTGCCTCCAATGTGTTGCTTGAGCGCTTTGCGAATCATCCGCTGACCAGGTTGCGCCGAGAGCCTATGGACAAACGCCGCCTGGCAGAATTTCTACAAATCATCCAGCAACTGCTCTTTCCCAAATCTGTGCAGGCAGAACCCAAGATTAGTTTTGGCAGCCCGGTTGATTTACCAGCTTTGGAAGAACAAAGTGCTCAACGCAGGCTGATGCCTGCTGTCATCGATCGCGTCAAAGAGCAGCTGGCCCATCACCTGGAAGTGTTTAGCCAGCAATAGGCAATTTCATTATTGCAATAATCCACAATCAACACATCAAATCTAGCAAACCTTTCAGTCGTAATAACCCATCCTATAAACTTACTGACACAAGCACATCCCCAATCGAAAAGAACGTCCTTGTAAGCAGTTTTGGGGTATGTTAAAATATATGGCATAAACCGAAACCCGGTCATTCACGATCTCAAATAAAGGAGTCCATCTGTGTCTCACATGTTTATCCCGGGTCCTGTTGACGTTGATCCAGAAGTCTTACAGGCACAGACCAACCCGATGATCCCCCACCGCTCGCCAGAATTTGACGCGTTTTTCCGTGGGACAGAAGCCAAGCTGAAACAAGTCTTCATGACCGAAACCCGTGTTTTCCAACCCCCCTCCTCTGGCACAGGGATGCAAGAGGCCAGCATCCGCAACCTGGTGCAAAAGGACGTTCTCTCGTGCGTCAACGGCGCATTCAGTGAACGCTGGTACCAGGTGGCGACAACCAACGGTAAACAGGCTGACCGCCTCGAGGCAACCTGGGGAGAGCCAATCACCCCCGACAGCCTGGCAGAAGCACTTAAAAATAAAGCTTATGAAGCGGTAACAATTGTTCACAACGAGACCTCAACCGGCGTTGAAAGCCCGATCAAGGACCTGGCAGCCGTGGTTCACGAAGTGAGCCCGGATACGTTGATCCTGATCGATGCAGTCTCCTCGCTGGGTGGTGCCAGGATTGAAACCGATTCCTGGGGACTGGATTTCGTGCTGACATCCTCACAAAAGTGTATGGCACTGCCACCTGGGATGTCTTTTGCTGCTGTCTCTGATCGGGCCATGGAAAAAGCTGAATCTGTAGAAAATCGCGGTTGGTACTTCGACCTGCTGCGCATGGAAAAGCATCGTATAAAAAACACAACCGCCATGACCCCCACCATGTCAGTGATTTGGGCGCTTGATGTGCAGCTGGATAAGATGCTGGCCGAAGGACTTGAGAACCGCTTCGGCCGTCACATGGCCATGGCACAACGTGTGCAAACCTGGGCACTCGAAAAGGGCATGGAACCCCTGGCGCCAGAAGGCTACCGCTCGCCTACCGTTTCAACGATCAAGAACCTGCAAGGTGTCGATATCCCCGTGCTAAATGAGTACCTGCTCACCAAGGGCATGCGCATTGCCAATGGCTACGGCGACCTGAAAAATAAGACTTTCCGCATTGCACACATGGGTGAGACCCAGATGCATCATATCGACGAACTGCTGGAAGCCTTTGATACCTTCATGGAAAAATTGTAAGCCAGCTTGAACCCAAAATAAGCATGCCCGGCCAGCGTTCTTTCGTTGACCGGGCATTCAATTAACTGCTAGAGAGAGGGCAAGGTCAAAATTGTCGGAAACATTCGAAGTAAAAATGGAGAAAATGGTCTCGGGCGGAGACTGTCTGGGTCGTCTGCCCGATGGGCGCGCCCTGTTCGTACCCTTTGTGCTGCCTGAAGAAGTCATCCGGGTTGCGCTGGTTGATGAAAAAAAGCGTTATGCCCGTGGTTTTCCGCTTGAGGTGATCGAGCGCGCGCCGGACCGCATCAGCCCGCGCTGCATCCACTTTGGGGAATGCGGCGGTTGTCAGTATCAACATCTTGACTATGCGAAGCAATTGAGCTTGAAAGAAGATCTTCTCAGGGATCAATTCCAACGCATTGCCCACATTGAAGACCCACCTATCCAGCCCATTGTGCCGGCCCCCGATCCCTGGCATTACCGTAACCACATCCAATTTCACCTGGGAAAAGGCGGGGAATTAGGCTATATCCACGCCGATGGCAAGCACCTGTTGATCATCGAAGAATGCCACCTGCCCCAACCCGAGATCAACGCTCTCTGGCCGCAGCTCGAGCTAGGTGAAGAATCCGGCGTGTTCCGCCTGGGCATCCGCCAGGACACCTACGACAACCTGATGCTGATC
>SLIC01000263.1 GCA_007135845.1 Candidatus Brevefilum sp. | reverse complement strand
TCTGTCTGGTTATTTGGGCGGAGTGGATGTTAAAGCTAGCTTATTAACTCTGGAAGGTTTCAAAATCCAGAAGAATAAAGTGATGATGTGATGTGGGCACCAGTTGCTAAAACATGAATAATTTGAAAGGAAATTGATGGCTGATCATAAAGAAATAGATTTCGAGGGATACAAATCCGGGTATGTTGCATTGTTGGGAAAACCGAATGTTGGCAAGTCAACGCTCTTGAATCATTATATTGGACAGAAAATAGCGGCTGTGTCTGACAAACCTCAGACCACACAGCGAAGGCAGCTAGGCATCCTGACCATGGATTCTGCCCAGATCATTTTTGTCGACACCCCCGGGTTGCATTCGGGCGGCTACAAGTTGAGTGAATTCATCAACGAAGAGGCGCGCTATGCATTGATGGATGCAGATTTGATTCTGTTCATCGTTGATGCCAGCCGGATGCCCGATCATGAAGATCGGCAGCTGGCTGAAGAAGTCGCACAGAAAGCGGGTCATACTCAGAAGCTGCTGATTATGAACAAAATAGACCTGGTTGACCAGGTGACGGCCGAGAAGCATCAAGCGGTATATGGTGCAATGCTTGACTTTATTGATCATATTCAGATTTCAGCCATTACCCAAGCAGGGCGCGGGGCTTTATTGGATCGCCTCATTGAACATTTGCCTGAGGGTCCGAAATACTTTCCCGAAGAACAAATCACCAGTACCTACGAAAGAGAAATTGCTGAAGATTTGATCAGGGCAGCCGCTCTGACCTTTCTGCACGATGAGGTTCCTTATGGGATCTATGTGCGCGTGGATGATTATAAAACGCGGGAGAATGACATGCTTTATATTCATGCAACCCTGATTTTGGAGCGGGACTCACATAAGGGGATCGTGATCGGTAAAGGCGGAAGCATGATCAAGAAGATCAGTACGGCTGCCAGGGAAGAGATAGAAGGTATGAGTGGAAAGCGAGCCTTTTTGGAGCTTAAGGTTAAAGTCGAAAAGAATTGGCGAAATGACCCAGGATTTTTACAGCGTCATGGCTTAATGCATGGAGGCTGATGTTGTGGTTTTGACCTTGATCGTTTTTGCAGTTTTCATCCTGGACTGGCTTGCAGTCGGTTTTTCCTGGCGTCGGGTTGAGTGGATCATGAAGCCGATGGCGATAATCATGGTGATTGTTTGGACGCTGACAAAGGCTGGTTGGGATTTTGAACCTTTACTGGTTGTGCTAATCGCTGCGCAGGCATTTGGGTTAGCAGGTGATGTGTTCTTGTTGCTCAAATCTCACTGGTTTCTGGTTGGTTTGGGCTCATTCTTGCTCGGGCACCTTTTCTATAATGGCATTGCCCTGTGGGGTTTGTTGGATTATTTCCGTAAATCTGGGTTTCAAGAGCTGTGGGCTTGGGAGACTCTACTTGTTATTGGCATTTGGGTGGTTTTGATTTTTTTGTTCTATTTTTTTGTAACCCCGAAATCTCCCAGGCTTACAATGCCACTGACATTGTGGATACCAATCCAGGTTTATGGGTGGGTATTAAGTGGTTTGGTGCCGCTGTCTTTCCTTTTATTTTTCACTGTTTCAGGTGCGCTAACACCACTTATTTTTCTGCCTGTTGGGGCCATACTTTTTAATGTATCTGACTCGCTATTGGCTTATGATCGGTTCAAAAAGAAGTTGCCAAGGGTCCGGGTGTGGATCATGGTGACTTATCACCTGGCACAGATCAGCCTGGCATGGGGGTTTCTTGTGTGGCTTGGCTATGGTTGATGTTGATTTCCCTGAAAACAATCGTTATTCGTTGGGAAAAGCAGCATAATCGTATCATCATTTCCGTGTGAAGCCCTTGACAAAATAGAACAAGCGTTCTATAATAGGGTTAATTAGCCCTGTTAAGCCTTGGAGGTTCACATGAATGTCAGCCAGTCTATGAAAATGTCTTTCTCAAAATCTCTTGATATTCTAAAAACTCGTAAAGAAGTCATCTATATCTTTGTATTTGCCCTGGCTCTGTTGGCATTTGAAGCTTTTAATTACAGCACAACGGATTATGCCCTTTCGGATCTGTTAGGGGAGCTGCGATTTGCAGGCATCCGCTGGGCGACTTTGCTGTCCTTAGCCTTTTGTGGGATTGATTTTGCCGGGATCGCACTGTTACTGGCACCTCAAAGCAAAGGAGATGAAACCCCTTCCGAGTGGTTCATGTTTGGTGCCTGGTTTTTGGCAGCGACCATGAACGCGCTGTTGACCTGGTGGGGGGTGGTGCTGGCGATCCAATCACATCCGGTTGTGAGCGCTGGTGTGGTGGGTGAAGGTTTTGTCACCAGCACGGTACCGGTTTTCATTGCCCTGATGGTGTGGGTTATCCGTATTTTGGTGGTTGGCAGCCTTTCAAAAAAAGGCAACCGGCTGGTACATGAGGGTAACACATCCAGTATGCCAGGGGTTTCACGGCGTGAACTTCGCCAGGCACAAAGCCGTGCTGCACATCCGTCACAGAGCGGCCGCACCGTTCCCGCTGGGTTCAACAGTTCAAACACTGGGAAAACCCAGAATGCAAAGCGTGGTTTCCGGCCTGAGCCGACCTATATTCCCATGCAAGACGAGGCCGCATTCCATGCCTTGAAGCCTTCCGGGCAGGTTAAGCGAAAAGTCTGAAGGTGAAGAACGGTATTAATTGGAAGATAATTGAGTCTTAAAACAGATCCAATCGTATTCAATTAGGGTCGGCCTCGCGGTCGGCTCTAATCATTTTAATTCCTGGAAGAGTGATGTGGCACAACAAATGCGTTGATCATAAAACAATTTGACAACGTTGTCATATTCGCTTATAATAGGATTATCGTTGGTTTTTACCAGGAATATCCATTCCTTGATTATCAAAAAGGAGAATTATGCCCGATTTCACTTCGCTTTCAATCAATAATTTAGATGATTTTATTTTTGGTCGTTGTCCACACCCGGTCAGGCTGAAAAATGGGTTGGAAATTGGTGGGGGATTGGTCTACCCTGAGTTGAATTTTACACTGCCGGATATGTCGATCGATGAAAAATCGATGAAAGAAGTTGGTGTTCAGTACCGCCAGATGATCCAGGACGCGTGCCAGCGAGCAGCAGCCTTAGGTCTCTCTGGACTGGTGGTTGAATTTGAACTTCTACCGGATCTAACCTTGGTGCCAGAATGGGGCAGTGAAATTGTCCGCATCTTACGGGATGTTCTGGATGAGACAGAACAGACAACATCGATTAAGACAGCTTTACGAGTCACACCCAATGATATTCGTGAATTTGTTCGGCCGCCCAAGATGCGTCAGGGAGAATTTGTTGATAAGATGCTGCGTTCCTTTGAGTTATGTGCTGAAGCAGGAGCTGACTTTTTGGCGATCGAGTCAACGGGCGGTAAAGAAATTCATGATGATGCCATCCTCAATGGTGATTTGGCTGCTTCAGTTTTTGCACTGGGAATATTGGGCAGCCGAGACATGGCCTGGTTATGGGAGAAAATCGTAGCTATTGGTCAGCAATATGGTGCGATACCTGCTGGAGATACAGCATGCGGGTTCGCTAATACAGCTATGGTATTGGCTGAACAAAAGTTTATCCCTCGGGTATATGCTGCAGCCATCCGGGTGTTGTCAGTGCCGCGTTCCCTGGTTGCCTTTGAACAGGGTGCTGTTGGACCCAATAAGGATTGCGCTTATGAGGGCCCCTATATTAAAGCAATTACCGGTTTTCCAATTTCATTAGAAGGGGCAGAAGCAGCCTGCGCCCACTTCTCTCCGGTGGGTAATATTGCCAAAGCGGTACCTGATTTATGGAGCAATGAATCCGTCAATAATGTGAAATTGTTAAGTGGGATGGCACCCACCGTGTCGCTGGAACAGCTGACCTACGCAACCCGCTTGATGAATACAGCAGCAGAAAGCGGCCTGGCTGGTGCACGTCAGTTGCGGGATTGGTTTTCTGCTTCGGATTCTGGCCTTGACCCGCAAGCTTACGTCTTGCATCCAGAAGTTGTCCTCGAACTTGCTGGGGAGATCATCTCAGAACCGACTGCATATCTGCGAACCAGACGTGCTGCTCAAGTGGTCCTGGCCAAATTAAAACAGGCTGGTGAAAGTGGTGAACTTGTCTATTCGAAAGCTGAAAAGAACTGGCTGGAGAGACTCTCAAGAGCTGCGGATGCCTTACCAGAACAGGAAGATGTGTTTATCGAGCAAATGTTACCCAAAATAGATCAAGACAAGATTCTGCTCGAAGAGTATGGTCTATGATGTGTTTGTTTGAGCTTCTGTCACTTAATTTTTAAGTAATTGTTTGACAATTCAGCCAACACATAGTAAGATATCCGACACAATT
Source organism: Candidatus Brevefilum sp. (assembly GCA_007135845.1). Next base: position 40 of record SLIC01000263.1, on the reverse strand, counting down.
GAAGGAAATTGGCGAAGTAGCTCAATGGTAGAGCAGTGGA
>SLIC01000215.1 GCA_007135845.1 Candidatus Brevefilum sp. | reverse complement strand
GCCAGTAGCTCAATTTGGCAGAGCACCGCTCTCCAAAAGCGGGGGTTGCGGGTTCAAGTCCTGCCTGGCCTGCCTGGTATTATTCGACGCCGTCTTTCATGGGCGGCGTTTTGAACGTTGACAAGGAGTGACCAGTGGCGCAAAAGAAAAAAAAGAAACTAAATTTTTTCCAGAAAATCCAGCGGTTTTGGCGTGAGACCATCGGCGAGCTTCGCAAGGTCACCTGGCCAACCCCTCCAGAAGCCTGGAAGATGACCAAATTGGTCATGCTGGTGATGGCATTAATGTCCGCCATCCTGGGTGTATTGGATTTTGTGTTTTCGCGATTCATCTCGTTCCTGGTTGCATTATAAGCAACTTAGATAGAAACCAGCTCGAGAGTCAGGTAAGGAAAATATGTCAGTAATAGATAATTCAGAAGAACGAGTGCCGGAAGAAGAACAAGAAACAACTGTTCCTGAAATTGAGGAAACAGATGCTTCAGACGCGCCGGTTGCTGATGCTGCTAATGCTGATGTAGAGTCCACTGAGGATAAACTCGAAGCTGAACTGGCTGCAGAGGGAGATGACGACCGCGGCTGGTTTGTGGTTCACTGTTACTCGGGTTATGAGAATAAAGTCCGTCACAACCTGGAGCAGCGGATCGAATCAATGGGAATGAAGGACCGGATTTTTGATGTTGTGATTCCCACCCAGGAAGAGATCGAGGTGCGCGATGGTAAACGTCGCTCGATAGAGCGACATGTTTTCCCCGGGTATGTGTTGGTGAACATGATCATGAGCGAAGAGAGCTGGTATGTTGTTCGTAACACACCCGGTGTGACTGGCTTTGTTGGTATGGGTAATGACCCCATCCCCCTCCGACCGGAGGAGGTCTCTCAGATCTTGAAACGGATGGAGGCGGAAGCACCCACCATCAAGGTCACCTACAAACCCGGTGAGAAAGTACGCATCATTGATGGACCATTCAACGACTTCCCCGGAGTTGTGGATGAAATTGATATGGACCGCTCGAAAGTGCGGGTTATGGTAAACTTTTTCGGGCGGTCTACGCCTGTTGAGTTAGACTTCTTGCAAGTCGAAAAAATGTAATCTTAATTGTTAGGTAGAAAGTGGGAGGGTTTGCACCCGTTAGAACCACAAAGGAGTGTTTAAGTGGCAAAGAAATTAAAAGCAATCATTACATTGCAGATCCAGGCTGGAAAAGCCAACCCGGCGCCACCCATTGGCCCGGCCTTGGCTCAGCATGGTGTGAATATTATGGCGTTCTGTAAGGACTACAACAGCCGTACAGCCTCTCGGGCTGGCGAGATTGTTCCAGCAGAAATTACCATCTTTCAGGATGGCTCCTTCCGATTCAAACTGAAGTCACCGCCAGCAGCTATTTTGTTGTGTAAGGCAGCCGGTATTGAAAAAGGTTCAGGAGAACCCAACCGGGAGAAGGTGGGCACGGTAACCCGCTCCCAGGTGCGTGAAATCGCTGAGCAAAAGTTCAAAGATATGAACGCTATTGATATTGAAGGCGCAATGCGCCAAATTGAAGGCACTGCCAACAACATGGGTATTGTGGTTGTTGAAGATTAATGATGATTGTGGGAGGGTGCAAACCCGTTAGGACCACAAAGGAGTTTTTATGGCAAGTCATGGTAAAAAATATTTAGAAGCAAAAAAGCAAGTCAGTCGCGAACAGTTATATGATCCGCTTGAAGCCTTGAAGCTGTTGAAATCGGTCAGCTTTGCGAATTTCGATGAGACAGTTGAAGTCCATGTGCGCACAGCGCTTGATCCGCGCAAGGCCGATCAGCAAATCCGTGATGTGGTTGTTCTGCCCAAGGGTTTGGGCAAACAAGTTGTGATCCTGGTTTTTGCCCAGGGTGATGCCGCAGAGGCAGCTCGAGCCGCCGGGGCGGACTTTGTTGCCGATTCTGACGAAATTGTTGAAAAAATCCAGGGAGGGTGGACCGGTTTTGATGTGGCCATAGCTACACCTGATATGATGGGTACTGTAGGACGGCTTGGACGAATTCTTGGCCCCCGTGGGCTGATGCCAAATCCCAAAGCCGGTACGGTTGTACAGGCTGACAATATGGCCAATGCTATTGAAGAAGCTAAAGCTGGCCGGGTTGAATTCCGACTTGACAAGACAGCTAACATCCATGTCCCGATTGGAAAAATCTCCTTCACGGAACAGGATTTACATGAAAACCTGTCGGCATTCATTCGTGCTGTGCGACAAGCCCGACCTGCAGGTGCCAGCGGCAGCTTTATCCGCCGCGTGACCGTTACATCGTCAATGGGACCTGGTATCAAAATTGATCCATATGCATCATCACTCACTTTGTAAGCTTGACTCCATGTGATATAATACTTGGTGCATGTTTGAGTGCAAAATTAACAAGTAAATAATGAAGGTTTCTTCGCTGAAGAAAGCAGGTGCTCCCCAGGGAGCTTAATACCCCGCCGAGGTGAAGGCAGATTTTGAAGGTTCGATGCCAATTGGCATCTCGCACAGAAGTCTTTGCCTCAGCGGAAACTGAGGCAAAGACTTCAATGTTTAATAAACAAAATTTTTAAAAGGAGGTGAACCCATTGGCGTTTACTCGTAAAGAAAAAGAAGCGATGGTTGAACAATATCGATCTTGGGTCGATAACAGCAGTGCGTTCTTCATTATGTCTTTTCAAAATATGGGTATGCCCGCAATTGACGAGGCGCGTGAAAAAATGCGTGAAGTCAACTGTGAGCTCCATGTTGTGAAAAATCGTTTATTCAGACTGGTCTTAGACGAGAAGAACTTGACGTATGAAGAAGGTTTTTGGGAACAAAACAACCTGGTTGGTTTTGCATTTAGTGATGCTCCCGATGCTGCTAAGGTTGTGACAGAATTATCCAAGATGAATACTTTTGATATTCGAATTGGATATATGGACCAGAAGCTTCTGACAGCTGAAAATGTGAAAGCATTGGCTGAACTCCCGACTCTGCCCGTAATGCGCGGTATGTTGTTGGGAACCATCATGGCCTCTGCAAGCAAGCTTGTACGCACTTTGGCAGAGCCAGCTCGTTCGATGGCTGCTGTTGTCAAAGCCTTCTCAGAAGAAGGACAGGCTGCCTGACCGCTGCCTGATAAACTTGTTGAAATTATTGAGCAAGAATAAAAAACAAACATATTGCTAGGAGAACTTAAAAATGGCTGATTTAGAAAAATTAATGGAGCAACTGAGTGAGCTGACAGTTTTGGAAGCTGCTGAGCTCGTCAAAATGCTGGAAGAAAAATGGGGTGTCTCTGCTGCTGCCCCCGTTGCTGCTGTAGCTGCTGGACCCGCTGCCGCTGCTGAAGAAGAAGTCGAAGAACAGACCGAGTTTGATGTGATTATCAAGAATGCTGGACCGAAGAAAATTGAGACCATCAAGGTCATTCGACAGCTCACCAACCTGGGTTTGGTAGATGCCAAGAACATGGCAGAAACCCCCGACTCGAAGGTTCTTGAAGCCGTTGGCAAAGATATTGCCCAAGACGCCAAGGAAAAACTCGAGGCCGCAGGCGCTGAAGTTGAAATGAAATAAGCATCACCTGCTTTTGAGCAATTAACAAGCCCTTCTGCGATTGATAAGTGTGCGGAGAGGGGCTTGTTTTATTAATGAAGAAAGCCCCAGCAACATGCGATGAGCTGGGGCTTTGTCTTCTGTGATCAATGGGTTTGCCAGGTGCTGATTAAGCGCCTTTGAGCCGCCTTATGACGAGGACAACCTTGCCCTGCACCTGGACGTGGGCAGGGTCTTCAATGATGATGGGGCTCATTGAGGGGTTGGCAGGCTGTAAGCGTACGCGGCCATTTTCAAGATAGAAATACTTAAGGGTGGTCTCGTCACGGTCTGCCAGCCATACAGCCACCATCTCACCATTATTGGGTTGGCTGATTGGCCGCATGATGACGATATCACCATCGTTGACCATGGCATCGATCATGGAGTCACCTTGAACCTCAAGGGCAAACAGGCCTTCAGTTTTTTCTTTGGGAGGCAATAAACTGCGGGCAATTTCGATACCGGTTTCCTGGTCGTAATAATTGAAATCGGATGAGGGTACGGGGACAGGTTCACCTGCCACAATCCTCCCAATGACGGGGATGTTGAACATGTCGGTGATGGTTTGTGCAGCTTTGACCAGGTTGCCTTCGAGGGTGCGAATCAACCGGATGCCGCGCGAAACATTGCTTTCGCGTTCGATGTAGTTCATCTCTTCGAGCTGGTTAAGGTAATAATTAACCACAGAAGTGGAGCTGATATTGGTGTTTTCACCTATTTCCCGAATGGATGGGGGATAACCGTTTTCATCCTGGAATTTTTCAAGGAATTGAAGGATCTTTTTATGTCTTTCGCCTAAACCTGCTTTTCGTCGTGCCATCATTTC
>SLIC01000025.1 GCA_007135845.1 Candidatus Brevefilum sp. | reverse complement strand
TTGAAGTCTGCCTTAGACTGTGGATTCAGTCTCATGGGCAAAAAGCAAATGAAACCCTCGCAGGCAATGAGCTCTATGCTAAGGCACGCGAAGTGATGAAGGCCGTCGATAAGCCGATGCCTACCTTGGGTAAGCAAAAATTGCGCGATGGTAAAACGGGTCAGTATTATGACCATCCAGTCACCGTTGGGCTGATGACGATCCTCAAGCTGCATCACCTGGTTGAGGATAAAGTTCATGCCCGTTCAACCGGCCCGTACAGCCTGGTGACCCAACAGCCGCTGGGCGGCAAGGCGCAATTTGGTGGACAGCGCTTTGGCGAAATGGAGGTCTGGGCCCTGGAGGCATACGGCGCAGCCTATACCCTGCAAGAAATGTTGACCGTTAAGTCGGATGATGTTGTTGGACGGGTCAATACGTACGAAGCGATCGTAAAAGGCGAACCGATTGAAGACCCTGGCATACCGGCGGCTTTTAAGGTTCTCGTCAAAGAAATGCAGAGCTTGGGCCTGGCAGTTGAAGCTGTCCTTGAAGATGGTGAGATAATCAGCTTCGGTAAGGACGAGGATAAGGCCAAGGTACCCAATACACCCACTGGCTTGATCAGCATTGGCAGAGACATTTAACAATGCCTATGCGAGTGAAGCATTAGATATGCTTTTGGGATCAAAAACTGTCTTGACGCACCCTGGTGCACATGGTAGAATTATCCCTCGTCACCTTCATACTGGCCCTATAATCCCGGCCAGCCTGATGAAGGAAAAATTTGATATAAGTGAGGCCATCTAGAAAGATGATGATGGCCTCCATTATTGGAAAAAAATAGTTTTATTAAATAGATTTGGAGGCAAATGTGCCAACGATCAACCAATTGATACGCAAAGGCCGAAAATCAAAGCGCAATAAAAGCAAGTCACCTGCGCTGCAGTATACGTACAACTCGCAAAAGCAGAAACGTATTCGTCAGCCAAAGGGTGCGCCGCAAAAGCGCGGTGTTTGCACGGTCGTGCGTACCATGACCCCAAAGAAACCGAATTCCGCCCTGCGGAAGATCGCCCGTGTCCGTCTGACGAACCATATGGAAGTCACGGCTTACATCCCTGGCGAAGGTCACCAGCTTCAAGAGCACTCGGTGGTGCTCGTGCGCGGCGGCCGTGTTAAGGACCTGCCAGGTGTACGCTATCACGTCGTCCGGGGCACTTTGGATTCGACTGGTGTTGAGGACCGCGCACGCGGCCGCTCAAAATACGGCGCCAAAAAGCCGAAGTAACCAGTATTGAATACGATTTAAGTTAGGGCGAAGCATTTTAATGGGTCTCTTAGGGGATTGTTCAAATGCTTTGCCCTATTTTAATTTTTTTTATGTAAGGAGTAAGAATGGCGCGAAGATATAAACCTGAAAAGCGAGAAGTCTCACCTGATATTCGTTACAACAATATCGATATTCAGGAGATGATTAACCGGATCATGATCAAAGGTAAGAAGAGCACTGCAGCGAACCTGATGTATGATGCTATGGATATCATTGAAGAACGAACCGGTAAAGATCCCCTTGAGACCTTCGAAGCTGCGCTGAAGAATGTTTCCCCGATGATGGAAGTGCGCCCACGACGTGTGGGTGGTGCAACCTACCAGGTGCCGATGGAAGTCGATCCCAGCCGCCGGAAAACCTTGGCCATGCGCTGGATCATAACGGCTGCTCGGCAGCGACCGGGAAAGTCCTTTGGCGAGAAATTGGCTAATGAGCTGATGGATGCAGCGACAAATGCAGGTGCTGCTTATCGTCGTCGTGAAGAAGCACATCGTATGGCAGAAGCCAATCGTGCTTTTTCCCATTTCCGCTTATAACCACGAAACCATTTTCTTTTGATTGGATAGGATGACGGGTAATGGCTGTTAAAGAAATTCCGCTTAACCGCTATCGCAATATTGGGATTATTGCGCATATCGACGCGGGTAAAACCACGACAACTGAGCGGATTCTCTTTTATACCGGTCGTACCTACCGCCTGGGTTCTGTTGATGACGGCACAACGGTGACCGATTGGATGGCCCAGGAACGCGAGCGGGGCATCACGATCATGTCAGCTGCGGTGACGACCTTCTGGAAAGATCACCAGGTCAATCTCATTGATACGCCCGGTCATATCGATTTCACCGCTGAAGTACAGCGTTCACTGCGTGTTTTAGATGGCGGGATCGTTGTCTTTGATGCTGTGCAAGGTGTTGAGCCACAAAGCGAAACGGTCTGGCGGCAAGCTAACCGCTATAATGTGCCCCGGATTTGTTTTGCAAACAAAATGGACCGGGTGGGTGCCTCGTACGAACGGACGATCGAGTCAATCAAAGATCGATTGGGCGCTCAGCCGCTGGCGATGCAAGTTCCGATTGGTTCTGAGGATAAATTCGTCGGCATGGTTGATTTGTTAACCAGGCAAGCTTTATATTTTGAGGATCAACTCGGCAGCACACCACGCATCGACAGCATCCCTGAAGACCTGGTTGATGAGGTTGAAACGCAGCGTGCCGAGCTGATTGAGCGGATTGCTGAGCTTGATGATGTATTAATGATGAAGTACCTCGAAGGTGAAGCAATCACCCTGGATGAATTGAAGGCAGCTTTGCGGAGTGCTGTTTTAGCAAACAAAGTGACCCCGATATACTGCGGTTCTTCATTAAGGAACAAAGGAGTGCAACCCCTGCTCGATGCGGTGGTTGATTACCTGCCTTCTCCACTGGATGTGCCGGATGTGACTGGTACACATCCCAAGACGGGAGATGATATTTCCCGACCTCCGGAAGATGATGCCCCCATGTCTGCACTGGTGTTTAAAATAGTCACTGATATCTATGTGGGACGATTAGCCTATATCCGCGTTTACTCTGGTACGGTTAAGAAGAGCGTCAACTATTTCAATGCCACCCAGGAAAAGAAGGAGCGAGTGGGGCGTCTGTTGCGGATGTATGCCGATCATCGCGAGGATGTGGATGAAATCCATGCCGGAGACATTGGCGCTATCCTTGGATTAAAGGAAAGCTTTACCGGCGATACCTTGTGTGATGCCTCAAAACCAATTCTCCTCGAGTCGATTTCATTTCCAAAACCAGTTATTTCGGTGGCAATTGAGCCTAAGACAACGGCTGACCAGGATAAAATGGGCGTTGCTCTGCAAAAACTGGCTGAAGAGGACCCAACATTTACGGTTCGGCAGGATGATGAAACCGGGCAGACGATCATCTCTGGTATGGGCGAGCTGCACCTTGACATTCTTGTTGACCGGATGCTGCGTGAATTTAATGTACAGGCTAATGTTGGCAATCCCCGCGTGGCTTATCATGAGACCATCACCCAGATTGTGCCAGAAGTGGAGTATCGGTTTGTCAAACAAACCGGTGGTCATGGTCAATTTGGTCATGTTGTCCTGCGGCTGGAACCCCTGGAAAGCGGCTCCGGGTTTGTATTTGAAGAGGAGATTCGGGGAGGCGCTATTCCCAGAGAATTTATCCCGGCGGTTGAAAAGGGTGTTGCAGAAGCCGTAGAGAGTGGTGTTGTTTCAGGGTACCCAATGACAGACATTAAAGTGACACTGTTAGATGGTTCCTTCCATGAAGTTGATTCCAGCGAATTGGCTTTCCGCATGGCTGCCATCTTTGCGTTTCGCGAAGGGGCACCGAAGGGGAAACCCATTTTGTTAGAGCCAATCATGAAGGTTGAGGTTATCGTACCAGAAGATCATACCGGTGATGTGTTGGGGCATATCAACACACGACATGGCAATGTATTGGGTATGGACCTTCGCCAGGGTAATGCCCAGGCAATCCATGCCGAAGTTCCTCTAGCTGAAATGTTTGGTTATGCCACGGAGTTAAGATCGGCAACTAAAGGGCGGGGCGTTTTCACAATGGAATTTGAACGCTATGCGCCGGTCTCAGATGCTGTGATGAAAAAAGTACTAGGATATTAAACAAGTTTTATTAAAGATTGAGGAGTAACAATTACAATGGCAAAGGCAAAATTTGATCGCTCAAAGCCGCACCTTAATGTGGGCACGATGGGACATATTGACCATGGGAAGACCACATTGACTGCGGCGATCACAAAAGTACAAGGGATGAAGGGCTACTCTAACTTCCGGGCATTTGATTCAATTGATAATGCGCCAGAGGAAAAAGAGCGCGGCATCACGATCAACATTTCACACGTGGAATACGAGACGGACAACCGGCACTATGCGCACGTGGACATGCCCGGACACCGGGACTACATCAAGAACATGATCACAGGAGCAGCGCAGGTAGATGGTGCGATCCTGGTGGTGGCAGCCCCCGATGGCGCCATGCCGCAGACCAAAGAGCACGTGCTGCTGGCACGCCAGGTGGAAGTACCGAGCATCGTGGTGTTCCTGAACAAGGTCGA
>SLIC01000004.1 GCA_007135845.1 Candidatus Brevefilum sp. | reverse complement strand
TGGCAGATAAACAGCCGCTGGCTGCTCCCGGACGAAATGCCGTTGACATGCGATCGTGAAGCGGGTTTCTACCCACCAGCCGCAGAGGAGATCAGGCTTTGGCATTGTTCTCCCGAGATGGGCGCCATCCCCACAGCCACAGCAACCATCACACCCACACCGACTATCACCCCCACACCCCTTCGATAAGCTCACAATTCGAAGACAGCTTCAGCAGCCAACCAGAACAGGTTTTTCCGGATGTCGGCTCGCGAATCCCAGGTACGACCATCCCAAGCACCAGGTAAAACGGCATCACCACCGTAAAGGATCTGCCCAAATGGCACCCCTCGGAATTCGGCTGCCGCAAAAAAAGCAGCCGCTTCCATTTCAACAGCCAGGCAGCCCTCAGCCAGGTAGGCTGCTGCCTTTGCAGGTGTTTCACGATAAATTGCATCTGTGGTCCAGGTTTTAGTGCGTAAGTAATCGATATTATGACGTTTTAGAACCCTTTCGATCGCTGCCAGGGCATGTGGTGCCATCTGAACTTCTCTTGAGGGCGGCAGGTAGTGATATGAAGTGCCCTCATCACGGATCGCTGCGGTGGGCAGCAACAAATGTCCGACTGCAATATCTTTATCCAACACACCACATCCCCCACAGGCGATGAATTTCCGGCAGCCCATGGCGATGACTTCCTCAAGCAAGCCAACAGCCAACGGCGCGCCAATACCCGGGTGAAAGAATGCCAATCGCTGGCCCTCGTATTCAATCTCATAAATGGGATGCAGCCCAATCTCCGATTTTGCGGTTGCAACAACCTTGGCATCCCTGTGATCCACCAGCCAGGAAATCACTTCGGCAAAGAAACAGATCACACAGTGGTCCGGGATATGCTGGGGTTTGATCAGCTTTCGGGGTTCAAGGATTGCTTCCTGTGTTGGGTCATACTCCAGGATTGGAAAGGCTTCTTTTTTCATGGCGTGGTTGGTCTCCTCTTTTAGGGCGTATGTCGAGATATTATGATCATGCTCCATTGAACATGATTTCGATAGTACCTTGTGTCAAAATACTGTTTTAAGTATATATGAAGTTAAAGTGACCGTGGCAAGCTGGTTCCATCTAGTGTAAAATTGTTGTGCATCAATCTTGAAATCCTTCTAGCAACGCTTATGAATCCCTTGTGAATAATTTCTGTAAGGACTGAAACCATGCCAGAACCCATCCAAACACCCGATCATCCCACCAATCCCCCGCTAACGATCCAATTTGGCGAGGAAAGGTTCATCGAAGAGGCTGGTTTTTCTTTTCATCCAATTGAAGGTTTTGAGTTGGAAGTTGATGGATCCGTCTATATGTATTCTGAGGATGGCAATGTTGAAGTCAGTATGGTCGGTGGTGAGCTGGACAATGAAACCACCATCGCAGAGCTCAACGATCAATTGGCTGGTGATTTTATGGAAAACTTTGACGAATTTTCATTGATCCAAGCTGGCAAGGATACCATCCAGGGCATCACTGGGTTTCTTAATCAGATCCGTTTCAACAATGCCGAAGAAGAGGGCATCGGTCGGGCTTTGATTTGTTCACCCCATATCAACCAATTCTTTTTTTTGCTGGTGATCTCCTCAGCAGAACATTGGGACCAAATCGGGGACAAGGTCTTCACAGCACTAAAGCAACAGGTTCATTTTCATCCTCAATTCAGACCTGCAGCAACAATTACTCAGATTGAGGAACACCCAGATTTAACCATCGAAATCTATGAGGCTGTCACACCTGATGAAGATCTGGTGGTCACGCTTGAAAGGGGAGACATTTCGCTGCTCATGGCAGTTCGGACGGAATTAATAACCGATGATGTTTCCATCACCCAAATCCATGCCCCTGATGGACAATTACTGTATCAATACAATCCCATCACCGGTGAGTTTGACAGCGCAATCATCACACACCCACTAACCAGCAAAAATGGTGAGTTATGTTTTTACATGCCCGCCTCTGACCATCAATCTCTTGAGATCGGAGGTTACCAGTTTTCATTCGCGACAAAGAGCGGGATGCCCTTACTGGAAACCCAGGTCATTATCCGTCAAGCACAGGGACTTGATCTCCAAAAGTTGGATCTCAACATTTGGCTAGCTCTGGAGAATGAACGCTTCAATCACCAGGACACCCGGAAAAATTTTGAAACCAGCCTGCGTGAAAGCCTCACTGAACAGCTTGCACCTTTAAAAATAATACCTGGATCACTTGATTGCTTCCACCCGGCACCGGATGAACTGACAGCCTTTGCCTGTGTAAACCTGGATACTGACCTGGTAGATTGTAGTTATATGATATTGAAGAGCGTTGAAAACAGTCGTGCCCTCAATATTGCCCTGGTGGATCGGATCACCCAGGGATATCCACCGGTTGACGCGCCTGTGAATGCTGTGTGCAGTGGTTCCCCAGGGATGATCCTCTCGCCAGCCTCACCCCATGCTTGTATTATCGTCAATTATTCATCATTCGAGGATGATTTTTCAGCCCTGGCAAAGACGATCATCGAACAGCTGGTTGTGTTCAGCGGGGTAAAGCAGGATTTCTTCATTCCACAAGCACATGATGCGGATCCAGCGCTGCCATTGGGACTAAGCCAGGAAGCCTTCGAGCGTCTTCGCAGCCATCCCCTCTTCTATCTCGATAGCTGAGTCATCATTCCCAACAATGTAAAAAAAAAGCAATATTACTTTCGTTAACCGGAATTACTGTTTCGTAATGCGACAGAATATCCAGGGGCTCTCTGATTTTTTTCGATTTATTTTTAAGAGCAGATTACAATAGGGTTCTTCAGTAAAAAAACCAGCGATTCAAAGCAGTTCTGTTTTCCATAATTAAGTAAAACTAACAACGATTTATGCGTACCTCGTTGCTATCCTAACGGATTTCCAACACATCTAACGCTATTCAAAAACCCCACATGTCTGACTCTAACGAAACTCTCATCATTAATTAGTATCTTCAGAGTTGTACTAAGAACACTAGAAGTGAATAAGGAGATTGCAACATGAAGAAAAGATGGACATTGTTTAGCATTCTTGGCGGGTTGCTGTTTTTCGCGATGATATTGGCTGCATGCCAACCAGCGGAAGCACCCGTAGACCAAGAACTCGTTGAAACCTATGCAGCTCAAACACTGGCTGCCCAACAAACTGAGGCGGCTGGTGAAGAACCACCTACACAAACACCAGCGCCTACGGATACACCTGAACCCGAGGAACCGGAGGATCCTACACCCACACCAACCCTCGAGCCCACTGAGGATGAAATCTGCAATTGGGCCGCATTTGTTGAAGATGTCACCGTTGAAGACAGAACCATTATGAGGGAGGGTGAATCCTTTACCAAGGTGTGGCGCCTCAGGAATATTGGGGCTTGCGCTTGGACAACCGATTACCAGGTGGTTTTTAGCTCTGGTTCACAAATGAGCGCACCTGCATCCGTCCGGATTCCCCAACTCGTTCAACCGGGTGAAACCGTCGACATCAGCATCAATATGATCGCGCCAACAACCCCAGGCATTTACACCGGTTACTGGTTATTGATCGATAACGAAGGACAGGTCTTCGGCCTTGGCGAAGATGCCGACTCACCCTTCTGGGTCCGCATTCGTGTTCTCGAAGAAGACGAAACCATCGTTTACCATTTCGCTGAAAACTATTGTCAGGCCAACTGGGAATCAGATGTTGAGGATAACATTGAATGCCCGAGTGAAGTCGATCTCGACCAGGGTTTTGTTCAATTTGTTGATCAACCCCAACTTGAGGATGGGATTACCTATGACGAACCAACCATCCTGACGTATCCCAATCATGGCAGAAGCGGTTACATGGTCGGTCGCTTCCCGAATATTCTAATTGAAGACGGCTATCACTTCCGGGCCACAATCGGCTGTCAGTTCGGTGCCGAAACCTGTGACGTCCGTTACACGCTGCGTGTATTTGAGCCCAGTATTGGTCATACAACGCTCGGTCAATGGAGAGAAATTTACGATGGTCTCTATTACCCGATCGATGTCGACCTTTCAGACTACGCGGGTATGGAAGTAAGCATTGTCCTATCCGTCATCGCTCAGAACGAAGCTCGTGAGAATTACGCCCTGTGGCTCGATCCCCGCATTGTTAGGGATGGCGCAGTGCCCCAACCTGGACCTTCTCCGATAGATAGAGAAGACGAAGAATATGTCGAGCTGTACAACCTGGCAGAGAATTACTGCTTTGCCGGTTGGGAATCAAGTGTTGTCGATCCCATTGCTTGCCCCAGCAGTGAAAACCTCGATGATGGGTTTGTCCAGTTCGTCGATCAACCAAGGTTGGAAGATGGTAGACAATACAGTGCTCCCGCCATTCTGACTTACCCGGACCACGGCAGAAGCGGTTACATGGTGGGTCGCTTCCCCAGTCT
>SLIC01000197.1 GCA_007135845.1 Candidatus Brevefilum sp. | reverse complement strand
CAGGCCAAAATGATTCATACGATTGACTTGCCAGAACCGATTATTGCAGCTGACCTTGCCAGGGGATATTCACTTGAGGAGAATGCGCTGTTCATCCGGGCAGGCTCAGCCATGAACGCCGAAGAACTGGCACTGTACCAAATCGACCTGCCATCTCGAGATGGCTCAGAGAACGATTTTTCTGTCAGCAGAGTTTCAACTTTGCTCTCCATATCGCTTCAACGCCAGATTGTCAACCAGGAAGGTACACGTGCCCTGGAATCCTTAACAGCGGTCACACGACCGGATGGATTGGCATGGTCACCCGATGGTCGTTTTCTAGCCTTCACTGCAGCACTGAACAATGAGACCAGCGATCTCTACATATTCGATACCCTGAATAACCTGGTGAACCGCGCGAACCGCTACCTTACACACAATGCTTCTCCCCTGTGGTCACCTGACAGTACCTGGTTGGTTTCACAAGAACTTGAAATTAATCGGTTTACAGAGGATTGGCGCGCAGTCAATGTGGTTGGCATACAAATGCCAGCGTATATCAATTTGGATAATGTATATGCACCGCCGCCTGGCAGCCTCGAAGAAGTGTTTGTGGGATGGCGTAATGTCGTAACTTTTATCAGTTATTCTCTCACTGAAGACGGTCCCAGCCTGCTGCGACAGGTCACGAATGATAGGCTCCGTGAAAGCATGATCTTCGAAGGACTTTTTAACCAGGTAGCATATGACCCTGCTTCCGATGTCTTCGCTTTTATCATCGACCACAACAATGCCATCCCCCAAGGCTTAACCGGGGGACTGTATCGCCTGCTGCCAGACAGCACCATGCTTCAATTACAACAGGGTGGCCAGTGGAATTACTTGTCTTGGGATCCTGCCGGGAAGTTTGTGGCTTCTGGTTCAAGAGGTGCCTTGCTGTTCACTCCAGATGGAGAAAGCATGTTTTTGCCAGGACAGGGAAATGCACGCATATCTCCTAATGGAAACTGGATGATCACTTGGGGGGATGGAGAAAATTCGTCTCCAGGCGCGCGGTTATACCAATCAGCAAGCGATCACCCCCTGCAAACCTTGCTTGAAGGTCGTGTGGAGACAATTTTCTGGCAGCCGGATTCAATGGGATTTTTTATCCAATCAGAAGGTGCTCTCTATCATTTTGCCTTTCCAGGTCTAAAACCTGTTGAGATAGCCAATGATCTTCCCTTAGATACCGCCCTGGAATGGCTTTGGGTGGAGTGATTAACAACACTTCTTGCACTTTGATTGAGATGACTGATTAAAACGACTATAATTAGGTGAATATGCCGCCCGAAATTAAACCACCCGAAAAAATCGCCGTGATGGCGCACCCAAATATTCCTGAAGCCATGGTTGTTGCTGAAGAAGTTGGATCATTGATCAAAGATATGGGCATGACAGCCGTAGTAGGTTCGCTTTATGATCAAGATTTGCGTAATTCTTTCCAATCTGAAACCTATGACTTGTTAATTGCCCTGGGTGGAGATGGCACCATGCTGCGTGCCGGTCATCTATGTGCACCATTGGAGATCCCTCTATTAGGCATTAATGTCGGAAAATTTGGTTTCCTGGTTGAACTCAATCGCGACGAATGGCACAGCATCCTTCCCCGACTAAAAGAAGGAAATTTCCGTTTTGAAAAACGGATGATGCTGTCTGCAACTTGTATGCATAACGGCAAAGAAACTGAGTTATTTGATGTAATCAATGATGTGGTTGTGGCGCGGGGTAAGTATGTCCGTCCAATTGAAGTTGAAGCGATCCTCAACGGTGCGCATATTGCCAGCTATGTTGCGGATGGATTAATTGCCGCTACAGCAACAGGTTCCACAGCGTATGCGCTGGCTGCAGGTGGACCCATCCTGCCACCTGAGATTAGAAACATCCTATTAATGCCCGTTGCCCCGCACTTATCCATTGATCGGGCAGTGGTCTTATCTGAAGGTTCTACAGTCTGCATTCGCGTTCATACCGACCATGAAGCCGTCGTCAGTGTGGATGGGCAGACGCCCGTACAACTTGCCAGCGGCGATTGTATCAACGTCTCAGCGCATAAAAAATCTCTACAGATGCTTCGTTTCCAGGATCCTTACTATTTTTATCGGAATCTTACAGCCTATATGGAACACAACCCTATTACGAGTATTAAAACCAATGGACAATAATCATACACATAAACAACCTAATAATGAAGAGATAACCCTCCGCTGCAGCCGCTGTGGAAAACCGATTACGCCGGCAGAAGCAATCCAAACCCCAACCGGTTACCGGTGTTCAGACTGTGTCAGACAGCAGCAAAAAGTTTTTAATACCAGCAAACCCACCGACTACATCTTTGGCTTCATCATCGCCGCCGGGCTTAGTTTTCTTGGCAGTTGGTTAAGTGCCAGGATTGGCTTTTTCACCATCCTTTTGGCGCCAGCAGCCGGTGTGGGCATTGCAGAAGCGATCCGCTTCGTAACAAAAAAACGCCGGGGTAAGGTTTTGTTCAGATTGGTATCAATCGGCATCATAATGGGTGGTCTGCCCTTGCTCGTCCTTACCCTGATCAACCTGTTTCTTTTTCTAAGCGCAGGAGCTTTCAACCTGTTCAGGCTGTTCCCCCTCGGCTATCAAATCTTATACCTCGTTCTAGCCGTTCCAACAGCCTATTACCGCCTGACCGGCAGTCGAAGGCTTTGAAACGTGGCATTGGAATAAGATATGTTAACTGAACTGCGCATAGAAAACTTTGCCATCATTCACAAGCTGCACCTCGATTTTCATACCGGGCTGGTGATCTTCACCGGTGAAACCGGTGCTGGTAAATCCATCATCATGGACGCCCTGGAAGCTGTATTGGGCGGCAGGGCAGAGACAACCACGATCCGCACCGGCCTTGAACGTGCCCAGGTTGAAGCAACCTTCAAATTGGATCCAAACATACAAAAACCTGTGCTCGACTTACTGCGGTCAGAAGACCTGTTAGACGACCCTGAGTATGTCGTTATGGCACGCGAGATTCGCCGAGAAGGGCGTAATACCGCTCGCATCAATGGACGAACTGTCACAGCCGCCCTTCAACGGGAGGTGGGGGGATACCTGGTCGACATTCATGGTCAATCGGAACATCTTTCCTTGTTACATGTGCGCAACCACCTGCGTTTGCTGGATAGCTTTGCAGAAACAGGCCCTTTGCTCAGCCAATACCAGTCCCTTTATCACCAACTCCTGGATGTTCGCAAAGATTTATCCCGCCTGCGCCAAATGGAACACGATGCAGCCAGGCGAGAAGACATGCTCACCTTCCAGATCCAGGAAATTGATGCAGCGCAATTACAACCTGAAGAAGAAGCCACTTTACGGCAAAATCGCACGCGGCTTGCCAATGCAGAAAACCTGGCGAAACATTCGCAACAGGCGATGCAGTTATTGGAAGAAGGATCGCCAGAAACACCCGGGGTTAACACCTTGCTTGGTGAAGTTCTCGATGCATTGCACCATCTTTCACGCATTGACCCCTCTACAAGTCCCTTATACGAACGACTGGAATCCAACCTGACAACCCTGCAAGACCTGGCTTTGGAGTTACAGGATTATGCAGAGAACATCGAGTTCAACCCGCGCATGTTAGACGAGGTTGAAGAACGCATTGACATGATCAATAACCTCAAGCGAAAATATGGCGATTCAATCGAAGAAATTCTTGCATTTGCTGAACAAGCCCGCAAAGACCTGGAGTCGATCACCAATGCTGAAGAGCATCTGGCTGAGCTTGAATCCAAAGAAGCAGCCCTTCTGAAAGTGCTGGCTGAACATGGACAAACCCTCAACCAGCAGCGATCCAAAACTGCACTTGATCTTGCCCGTGGCATTGAACAAGAGTTGCAAGACTTGCATATGGAAAAAGCACGCTTTCATGTTGCCATTGATGTCCATCCTGACGATCAGGGACTACCGCTCGATGATGGTCGGCGAGTTGCATTCGATGCGACAGGTTATGACCGGGTAGAATTCCTGGTTGAAACCAACCCCGGTGAGGGATTCAAACCCCTGGTAAAAATTGCCTCTGGTGGTGAGACTTCACGCTTAATGCTCGCCCTCAAGAATGTGCTCGCCAAAGCAGACCACATCCCAACCCTGGTGTTTGATGAGATCGACCAGGGCATCGGGGGCAGGGTTGGAATGATCGTTGGTGAAAAGCTGTGGAACCTCTCTCAACAACACCAGGTTATGTGCATTACGCACCTCCCCCAGCTGGCAGCCTACGGAAATCAGCATTTCCGGGTCACAAAAGAACTGCAAGATGGACGCACCCAAGTGGATGTATTTCCGCTTGTTGATGAAGATCGACGCACCGAGCTGGCTCAAATGTTAGGTCCCATCAGCTCGGGCACTTTACAATCCGCAGAAGAGATTCTCCAGTTAGTGCAT
>SLIC01000219.1 GCA_007135845.1 Candidatus Brevefilum sp. | reverse complement strand
TGAATGTGAATATAGATGTAAAGTGCGATAGTGGTTTTTGCCATCGTGATTATAACATATATCTGCGGTTGCGATTATCTATCCATTTAATAACTTTTGACATTATAACAAAGAATGTTTTGAGCGCCATTAAAATACTCTAAACTTTCTGTAAACAAATGATTAACAACACCAAAGAATTGTTTATTTAATATAAATTTCTTCAATGATAAAAAAGATTACGCTTTGAATGAATTATTTTCATTCCTTCTGAGGAAGTGGATCGTTTTTGTAGGCGATGATTGTGTTAGATTCTTGAGATGTTTTATGTTGGCAGGCAAAAGCGCACTTTGTTTGAATGTCAAATTTGGATAAAGACGCTATTTAATAATTGTCTCTTATGACTTATGGCGGCTTCGAATGTCAAAGCTTTCATTACCCACCAGGAGGCCTGACAGTGGTTCGGATGGCAGTGCTAATACGCTGCTGTTGGCAAAATATTCAAAATCAAAGCCGGTTTCATCACCAGCTTTTTTCCCAGGGATCGGCATTAACCGGGCTGTGAGGGGTTTATCTAAGCGCAGTGAGAGGGCGGCTAAGTCAAGCAAGACAGCCCGGATTTGTTCAACCGAGGTATCTCCAGAGAGGGGTATTGTGTCCAAACCAGTACCACATACTGCCGAGAATATCAGCAACTCAGTGACATTTAAAACACCTTGTGCCGCGCGTTTTGCCAGCGTCGAATCCTCCAGGAGGGGAAGCATCAAGCCATTAAAGCCGGTACGCTGAAAGTTCGCCCGGTCGAGGGTATCGGTTAAGAAGGCGGCTGCTGCCAGGCTTCCGGACTGTCCAAAGCCCGGAACGCCTAAATGTTCCAAGGCTTTCCCAATGGATTTATCAGGTTCAGGGAAGGGGGCTGGGGTGAAGTCGAGGCCTTTGAATTCTATTTGATAGCTGTTTGCCAGTTTCAGGCTGACTGCTTGCAGGGCTTTGGCATGGATTTCAACTTGCTCGATCAAGGCTTCACGCGCGCTTTGCAGTGAATCGGCTGCAGAAAAAGCACTGACAACCAGGTCTGCAGCTTCTAACGCCAGGGCAAATGCAGACGCATTACCCTGGTGGTATGCTGCAGGAAAGAAAGGCGCCCAGGGTAGGACCTTTGCCAGGGCTGCAAAGCGCAGGTTAGCAAACCCATCGGGTTCGAGCGGCGCGGTGCGATGAATCACCTCGGCACAGGCTTGAACAGCCGGCAAACTGATCTGGTTGTTCGGTGTGGTTAAATGACCGCTGAAAAACAAACTCCCGGAGTTGGCGATAAGTTCAGGGATGGCAAGGTAGGATTCAGGGAGATGGGTCAATGCCGGTCCTAAGGCAATGTACTCGAAACCTTCACTGTGAGCAAGAATTTCAAGTCGCGCAGCGGCCGTCATGTAGTCGTCTGGGTGGATGAATTCCGGGAATGGCGGCGTTGCCAAACGGACCGTGTGGACAGGATAACCAGCAGCAACATATGCCTGCCTGGCATGTTGGGCAAAAATACCAGCTTTCTGAAATGCCAGCTCACCGATGGGCCAACGGGGATTTAAGAAATATGTAATCGATCGAATTCGCATCAGCTTTCCTTTCCTGCCGCGTACCTCTGGCGCATGACCTCAGCCATGAGGATGCCCGCAGCTATTGCGGCATTGACGGATTCTGCTCGACCGGCCATTGGGATGCGGATGCGGGTTGTGGCCATCTCTTCGCCCATGGGGCTGGCACCGAATGCTTCTCCTCCAATCAGCAAAACACTAGGCTTCGTAAAGTCAAGATCCCACAGGGTTTTTTCCGCATCTGATGCTGCTAAAAAAACCGGTAATTCCTTGAGATATGTGTGAATTTCATGCCAGGGCATCTGCTGGATGGGGAGGTGAAGATGGGCACCCATTCCTCCCCTGACAACTTTAGGTGCGAAGGCATCCACTGTTCCTGGCGTTAATATAACTACACCGGCACCCATTGCCTCAGCAGTCCGCAGCATAGTGCCCATATTGCCCGGATCTCGAACCTGGTCGATCAGGATCACAAAAGTGGGTGAAAGAGGCAGGGCGTGTGTTCTTTGCGGCAGTACTGCCAGGATTCCCTGGGATGTTTCGGTATCGCTGACCTCTGCCATCAATCCAGTGGAGACCTCATAAACATGATCAAATTCCTGTTTTTGCAAGGCAGCAAGAAGGGCTTTACCCCTGGATGAGAGGGTTTGATCATAGAGGACGAAGGTCAGCGGCCATCCCACTCCGATTGCCTCTTCCAATAACCTCACTCCCTCGATGACAAAGGCAGATTCCGCCTTGCGATCCTGGGAACGACTTTGAAGTTTGCGAACAAGCTTTAATTTTGAATTGCTAGATGATGAGATCACTTATTTTTCGTTTCTTTTTCTATTGGTACAGGTGATGTGCTATTGTTGAAGATGATCCAACTCACTCAACGCTATTTTGAACGGACCAAAGCTTGCCAATTTCAGCAACCTGTTTGTGGTTTACTTTAACCTGGCTCAGTAACTATGCTGGTTTTATCCGGCGCGATACCAGCAACTCATTATTATCCATAGCATGCCTTATGCCAGTCTGTAATGATTATACTCATGTGGGTGTTAAACCCCGATGTAATTCAACACCCATCAATCGGTTCGGGTTGTGGGAGTTCTTAAGGATGTAAAGGTGCAGAATCCTTGTTTATCCAGAAAAGCCCATCTCTTTTTCACCTGGGCGGAAATAGACCCAGGTAAGACCGATTGAAATCGCATAAAGCAGCCCGGTTGTGATAAAAATCGGTGGAAAACCAAAACGTGTCTGAATGAATCCGGAGGCAAGGAGTCCTAGTGCCTGCCCGGCCTGCCATCCAATGCCGCGGACACTGGCGATTGCACCTTGCTCATCCGGTTGGCTGACCAGCATGGCATAGTTATCCAGCAGCGGCATGGACATTTGCATCAGTGCTGTTCTCAACCAAAGACTTGCGGCAGCGATCCACAAGACCGGGGAAAAACCCAATGCAAACAAAAAGATCAAACTGGTACCCTGGGTTGAAACTGTCGGAATGATTCGACTTTTTGTTATTCGCACCAGCCTGGGAGAAATAATTGCGCCCATAAATACCAGCAGCGATGAGAGGCTGAAAATGATCCCAAGCAAATCATCACCGACATTGAATTTGGTTTTTAGAAAGACATTGAGATATGGGATCAGGATGGCAGCACCAAACCCTGTGATCACATTGATAATTGCAAGCTGGCGGACAATTGGCCGGGCTGTCAGCTTACGGATAATGTTTTTAAACGGAAGCCTTGGATGGATTTCGTCTGGTGTAGATCTTGTTTCTCGGATCAGGAACATCGGTGCCAGGCTGGTGAGGGCAAAGAGAATACCAGCCGTGATAACCCACTGGTAGGAAGCAGCAGTCCCCGTGGCGATACCCATAAAACGCTCAAGAAGATCAGGCACTTGCCCAGCCACCAGGTTGCCAATGAAGTTTGCAATGGTCAATAAACCAAAGTTCAGGCTGAAAATGAGCGCCTGGTTTTCTTTTTTACTAATCCCCATGATAAATGGTGGTTGTGAAACCCGGTAAAGCATGAGACCGATACCCTGAACCAAACCGAAAGAAAATATCAAGATGGGATGCAGCAGCCGGATCTGGAAGAACATCCCCATAAAGCCGATAATGAGACCGATTAGCATGCTTGTGCGCCGGCCGATCCGATCTGATAAAAGTCCCAGCGGCAGTCCCAAGACAAGCGCTGCAATGGGTGTAGAAGAACGGATCAAACCGAGCATATCATTACTAAAACCCAGCGAGAGGATGTATAGATTGAAGAACAGCTCCCAAACGCTGAAGGACAAACCATACAGTAATGAGGAAATTAGAAAAAGCTTGGTGTTTCGGGTGAATCTGGTACGCATCAATGATCAAGGTAGACTAAAGAAATGGCGGATTTGATTTTACCATGCCAGGTGAATCTGTTAAACTACGACACCGGCATTTGTTGCTGCCGGTGTCGTGTTGCTTTTATTTCAGCTTCTTTTATAGAGGTTTTCGGTAATTAATGAAGGTTTTTTCTTGCTTGTATCCCAGACCCTCATAGAGTTTCAATGCACCGCTGGGGTTATTGGTATCGACTCCCAGTCCGACTTCCGTCATGCCCATATCTCTATGTAACTGCATGGAACGAATGATGAGTGCCTTGGCGATTCCACGCTGGCGCCATGCTTTTCGAGTTGATATATCCTCTGTCCAACCGCGCAGGCGGTTGTGCTTTTTGTTATAGTCGTGGTCAACATAATTCAAAACGCTTGCCACAACTTCGTCACCATCCCAGGCAACCTGCCAGAGATCCGGTTGAAAATATTTAGAACCGGTGTAGGATTTGTAATCCTCTTCCTTTGGTTCCGAGTAGCCCCAGTGGTCTCGAAAAGCATCGA
>SLIC01000227.1 GCA_007135845.1 Candidatus Brevefilum sp. | reverse complement strand
TCTTTAATTGTCTCTTCAGCAATTGTGCGCTGCTCATCATCGTGGTAGAAAATGGCAGAGCGGTATTGAGATCCCACATCCGGCCCCTGGCGATTAGGGGTGGTCGGGTCGTGCAGGTCAAAGAACGCCTTTACCAGTTCTTTGTATTCAATTTTATCTGGATCAAAGGTGATTTGAACCGCTTCGGCATGACCGGTTTTATCCGAGCACACCATGCGGTAGGTAGGGTTTTCAACCTTGCCCCCGGTGTAGCCCACCACCGTGTCAATGACGCCGGGCAGCTTTTTAAAGCTGGCTTCAACACCCCAAAAGCATCCCGCAGCAAAGGTAGCTTTTTTACTTGTCATGATGGTTCCTCCTGAGCTTGTTCAGGTTTGAATTTAAGTGATACAGAATTGATACAGTAGCGTAAGCCAGTTGGTTTGGGGCCATCGTTGAAGACATGTCCCAGGTGGGCGTCACAGCGGGCACAAACGATCTCTGTGCGATGCATGCCATAGCTGGTGTCGTTATGATAGCCGATGTGGTCTTCGTTGACTGGGGCAAAGAAACTGGGCCAGCCAGTTCCCGAGATGAACTTTGCCGCGGAAGAAAACAACGGGAGGTCACAGCAAATGCAGTGATAAGTGCCCGCTTGTTTGTTATCGTAGAACATGCCGCAGAAAGGGGGTTCGGTCGCTTTTCGTCGGGTGATCTCATACTGCTCCTGGGTGAGCTGGGCGCGCCATTCTTCATCGGTTTTGTAAATTTTTTCAAGCATGTCTTGCTCCTGTTACATTCATATTTATTAAGATATTACCATAAACATGATAAATATCACATAAATTGTAGAATATTCTTATACAATGATGATATAAATCTATTTCGCGATAAACCTATCGCTCCTAAGATGTGCTTTTTCGGAAATCTTGATAACAAGCTATAGTCTTGACCGTAATGTTAGTTGGTTAATAAGGTGAAAGTTCGAATTTACAGTCTTGCAGGATGGTCAGCGCGATCAGCATATGACCCTCTTCAGTGGGGTGGACTCGATCACTTGTCCAGTAAGTATATGGTTTTATGCGCAATGCTTGGTTGAAGGCAGACTGTAGGCGAATGACAGGCAGGTTGAATTCCACGCCCAGGTCATCAATGACGGCTTGATACTGGGCTAACTGATTCAGAAATGGATCCTGCAACTCATTTTCAGCCAGGAAGGGGGCAACCAAATGGGTTTTGGTAGTGGTTTCGGTTTGGATAATTTCGATTAACTGTCGGTAGATGTCTGAGAAAACGGTAAGATCAACCCCTTCGGCTGGGTTACCCTCGAAAAAGCGCCAGACATCATTGATCCCAATATAGATAAACAACCAGTCCGGGCTAACATCGAGCACGTCTGATTGCCAGCGATCGCGCAGGTCAACAACCCGATCGCCGCTGATGCCTTTGTTGATGATGGTTAAATCCAGGTGTGGATAGACGCTGCGCAGCAAGCAGTGGATGTTATAAACATATCCCCAACCTAAAGGTTGGTATGCGGCAGATCGCCGTTCGCTATCGGTGATGCTGTCACCGATAAAAACAATGGTGTTGTTTGGTTTGAAGATTAGGGTCATTTTTGTTTGCTTTCTTCTCTCCATATCTTTCGCAGTCGGTGGGCTGCCATTTTTGGACGGCGATCCCGGGTGAAGACACCTTTGTAATTAATGCCGCCCATGCGAGTGATTCCTTGGGCTGTTTTGAAGTCACACATATTCCAGACATGTTCACCGATGATATAGGGTTTAGACCGCAGTACGTCGATGTAGCGTGTGATCAATTCTGCCTGGTATTCCTCAGTGAACATCTCAGGCGGTTGTGCATGTTGACCTGGAATGGCATCCGCACCAAATTCCGCTAAGAGGATTGGTTTGTGATACGTGTCGTAGAGCATGTCCAATTCCGCAGAAAGCATCTCAGTGCCGCGATCGATCTGACCTGATTCCTGGTACCAGCCAAAATAGCGGTTAAGGCACATGAAATCGAGAAACTCAAAGGATTCTTCCAAAATGCCCATGCAGCTCACAAGCGTAATCGGGCGGGTTGGGTCCAAAGACCTTGCCAGGTTGTTAAGGTCTTGAAAAAAGGGTTTGGCGGAGTCCCGCAATGAGATCGGTTCATTTGCCAGTGACCAGGCGATCACGCTGGGATGGTTTTTATCACGCATGATCAGATCCTGGACGTACTGCCTGCACAGCGCCAAACGCTTATCGTAACCATCTTTATTAAAATATAGTCCAACTGCTGGCGTCTCATCAATGACCAGGAATCCCATTTGGTCTGCTAGGGTCATCATTTGTTCAGAATATGGGTAATGTGAGGTGCGGAAGGAATTGGCACCGATCCAGTGCATCAGGTCATAATCCTTGATGATCACAGGCAGATTGAGCCCTCTGCCGCTGATTGGGAAATCCTCATGGCGGCCGAAGCCCTGAAGATAAATCGGTTGGCCATTGAGCAGCAAATGGTCGTCTTCGATGGAAACAGTCCGAACGCCAACAGACAGCGTGTACGCATCGGTAATGGTGTTTCCGTTCATTTGACTGATGGTGAGATCATATAAGAAGGGAGACGAGGGTGACCACGTTTTGACATGAGGAATTTCGAAGCTCAGCTCACCAACACCTTCAGTTTGGATTGAGGTTCCATCACCGGTCAAAGTTCCAATGACGGGTATGTCTGCCGGCTTAATATTGACGCTGATCACGCCCTGGTCACCAACCAAGTCGGTGATAACGGTGATATCCTCAATGGCAATCCGGGGTTGCGTATAGATCAGCACCGGGCGTTGAATCCCGCAAAAGGGGAAGAAATCAAACTGTGTTTGAGGGTAGTTTTCACTGTGACTTGGGAAAAAATCAAGGTCAGAGCCGATGATATTGCCAGGTGGAACGTGGTTTGCATCCAGGCGTCCATCAACACGGACCACCAATAGGTTATCCCTGGAAGTGACGTGATCGGTGATCTCATACTTAAAGGGCAGATGACCGCCTTCGTGTCCTCCTAAGTGGACGCCATTCAGCCAAACCGCTGTTTGGTAGTTGACGGAATTAAAGCGGATGAAAATGGGTTGATGCTCCCAATGCCAGGGGAGATCAAAACGGGTTTGATACCAGGCAGGACCCAGGAAGTCCCGCAGGTCAGTAAACTGGTCATTCCAGCTGGCTGGGACAGCGATCGGTCGTGGGTCTGGCAATCCCGTGACCCAATTTTTTCTTTCGCCTTGTGCTGATGGATCAGGTTTGAAAGCCCACAACCCGGACAGGTCAACCACTTGCCGGTATGGATTTTGAATGGGGTAGAGCATATAACCTCCTTTGAAGTACGGTCTCAAAGTATTATCCCATGAATTGTTCAATCTTGTCCTGGCATTACTTTGGATTATGTGCGTTAGTGGCACCCTAGAGGCTTTTATGCGAAGGATGATTTTGGATTATTTTCTCTTTGAAGGAATGAGTGAGTGGTTGGTATACAACGGTGTGAGTGATTCATGAGAAAACATGATTTTATCATCGGTGATGTAAGGTGTACCCTGTTACTAAAAAATATCTATTATAATTATTGGAAGGAAAACGTACGGTGGTGATTTAGGCGACGTTCACTGAGTCGACCTGGAAGGGAAAATTCTCAATAGAAAATTAAATAGTGGGATTATCTGTAAGACTTATTAATTAACAAACATCACTTAAAAAAGCCTCTCTGTATCGAAAGGAGAAAAATATGCTACTAAAACACTTTTTCGTCAAAAAAATCGCCCACAGTTCTTATATCCTTGCTGGGCAGAATGCCTGTGCAGTGATTGACCCTCAACGCGATGTCGACATTTACCTGCGGGAAGCCAGGCAGATGGGGTTTGAAATTACCCATATCCTGCAAACGCACCTGCATGCTGACTTTATATCCGGACATATGGATCTGGCAAAACATACCGGTGCAAAGATCTATATTGCGAAATCGGCTGACTGCACCTTTGACCATGTACCACTTGCTGAAGGAGACACAATCGATATCGAGAACATTCACTTAGAAGTCCTGGAAACACCCGGGCATACACCCGAGCACTTGAGCTTTGTTGTGACAGATAAGAGCCGTGGTGAGAGCCCGATCGGCGTCTTCGTTGGTGATACATTGTTTGTTGGCGATGTTGGCCGTCCAGACCTCTTTCCTGATATGGCCAATGAGCTGGCTGGCAAGCTCTATCACAGTTTGCATGACAAACTGCTCAAATTACCTGATTATTGCGAAGTTTACCCTGCTCACGGCGCTGGTTCCTTATGTGGACGAGCGATGGGGGCAAAGTACCAGAGCACGATTGGATACGAACGAAAATATAATCCTGCACTGCAAATAAATGATAAGGACGAGTTTATTAAGTCATTGACGGAGGATATGCCATCAGCCCCTGATCATTTCAGCCGCTGCAGCGACATTAACCGTGACGGCCCTGTATTAATTGAAGA
>SLIC01000289.1 GCA_007135845.1 Candidatus Brevefilum sp. | reverse complement strand
CTGTTGGGTGTTCCTGCGTTACCTGTCCTGTTCTGGCCGAAGGCGGCGCGCCTATTAAGAAAATTGATGAGTCACTTGGTTAAAGAATCAACCGCAGTGTTATCAGGATCGGTTGAAAGTTGGCACGTGTACGAGCTGCTTTGGAAGAGGGATCAGGTGGTATTCGCGATTGATCAAGCTGTGGTTCTGGAGACAGACATCTCACCACAAGGGCGATTGGGATTGGTGATCTGGGTGGATAACCAATACTTCAAATTCGATGGTGATGGGAAATTAGGGTTTGGGTTTCTGGGTATCCACACAGAGCAATGGCTTGATGTTCGGGGGATCTCAATCACTTCTGATTGACCCAAAAGGGAATCGATTACAAAACCTTAACCTCATCCCAGAAAACTTTTGTCTATTCAACTGCCTTAATGGTAGAATAACTTGTTTGATTGCAGTTTTACGCAAAGCGCGTATTTTAAACTAAAAAACCACTTGTTTAGGAGGAAGAATGTCAGATAAGAAATGGGTATATTTATTCGACGAGGTTGAAGCGGCTGAGCAGTATGCTGGCAGCTGGGATGGTGTTCGTGGACTGCTGGGTGGAAAAGGGGCAAACCTGGCTGATATGACACGTATTGGTGTTCCTGTCCCCCCGGGGTTTACCGTTACAACAGAAGCTTGTATCGCTTACCAGGATGACCGAAACTTCCCTGAAGGATTGTGGGATCAGGTTTTGGAATCTATGAGGGCGGTTGAAACAAAAACCGGAAAGAAATTTGGCGATCCATCCAATCCCCTGCTGGTTTCATGCCGCTCGGGTGCGAAAATGTCGATGCCCGGAATGATGGATACGGTTTTGAACATCGGTTTGAATGATGAAACCGCACAGGGTATGGTGGCATTGACTGAGAATGAACGTTTTGTTTTTGATTCCTACCGACGCTTAGTCCAGATGTTTGGTTCCGTGGTGCTTGGCATCTCAGATGAAGCTTTTGAAGATGTGCTTGATGAATATAAAGAAGAAAAAGGCGTCAAAGCAGATACAGATTTAGACGCAGATGACTGGAAGAAAATCACAGACAAATTCAAAGCCGTTGTGAAAAAAGAAAAAGGCTTTGATTTTCCGCAAGAACCTGAAAAACAACTCGAGTTTGCTACGAAGGCTGTTTTTAATTCATGGAATGCCAAGCGAGCGATTGATTATCGCCGCAAAGCAAATATTCCAGATGACCTGGGCACGGGTGTCAATATCCAGACGATGGTCTTTGGTAATATGGGTTGGGATTCCGGCACCGGTGTGGCCTTCACACGTGACCCTGGGACGGGTGAGGATGAGCTTTATGGCGACTTCTTAATGAACGCCCAGGGTGAGGATGTTGTGGCAGGAATCCGCAACACGAAGCCCATTCGCGAACTGGCTGATGAATCGCCAGAGGTGTTTGCCCAATTTGATGAGATCGTTCAACGACTTGAAAATCACTATAATGATATGCAGGATGTTGAGTTTACGATTGAACGAGGCAAGCTGTGGATGCTGCAAACCCGTACCGGTAAACGTACAGCAAAAGCTGCCATCAAAATTGCCGTGGATATGGTTGAAGAGGGGCTGATTGATAAGAAAACGGCAGTGATGCGTGTTGAACCGGAACATGTTGATCAAATGCTGCACCCTCAATTTGACCCCGAGGTTGTTGCGTCAGCCCGAACCGATAATCGTTTGGTTGCCAGTGGTGTGAACGCTTCACCTGGTGCTGCTGTTGGACAGGTCTATTTTGATGCTGACACGGCTGAGAAGATGGCAAAGGAAGCAGGCCAGGATGTGATCATGGTGCGACCCTTTACCAAACCTGACGATGTTCATGGTATGCTGGCTGCCAAGGGAATCTTGACCAGTGAAGGTGGTGCCACATCCCATGCAGCTGTGGTTGCCCGACAGTTTGGTGTCCCCTGTGTGGTGGGTGCCTCAATGATGTCCATCAACCTTGAAAAGCGACAACTGACATCAAATGGCAAAGTCGTCAAAGAAGGTGATTGGGTTTCATTAGATGGCAGTTCGGGTGAAGCTTTCCTCGGTAAGCTGGATTTGATCACCCCTGATCTTGAAGAGCAAACCGAATTGATGACCTTGTTGGAATGGGCAGATGAATTTGCTCGGTTAGAGGTATGGGCCAATGCTGATTACCCGGCTGATGCCAGGCGCGCCCGTCAATTTGGTGCAAGAGGGATCGGGCTTTGCCGAACAGAGCATATGTTCTTCGAAGAAGAACGGCTTCCGTTTGTCGAGAAGATGATCCTCAATGCAGAAGAAGCCCAGAAGTTGATCGATCGTGTTGAACGTCTGGAAGGTTTCTTGGAGTCGGGCAAGCTGGAAGGCCAGGCGATGACAGATGAAACCCGTGCCATGGTCCAAGATGAGCTGACTGACGCGAAAACAGCCCTGGAGAGCTCGGATGCTGCCAAAGCTTATTATGACTCCCTGGAGAAGTTGCTGCCTGAACAACGTTCTGATTTCTATGGTCTGTTTGAAGCAATGGACGGACTGCCAGTGATCGTTCGCTTGATCGATCCCCCACTGCATGAGTTTTTACCCTCACAAGAAGATTTGTTGGTGGATGTGACCACAATGCGGGTGAAAGGTGAAACAGGCGGGCTTGCTGAAAAAGAAATGCTGCTGGAAGCCGTTAACAAACTGCACGAAAGCAACCCGATGATGGGATTGCGTGGTATTCGCCTGGGCATTGTCTATCCCGACATTATGCGCATGCAGGTGCGGGCGATCTTTGAGGCTGCCAGCGATGCAACGCTTAAAGGATTTGATGTTCACCCCGAGATCATGATCCCCCTGACCGGGCATATCAATGAGTTAAATCGTGTACAGCCTGAGCTGGAAGCGATTGCCAAAGATGTGATGACTGAGAAGGGTGTGAACTTCGATTATAAATTTGGCACGATGATCGAGATCCCCCGGGCTGCCCTGACGGCTGCTGAAATTGCTGAAGTGGCTGAGTTCTTCTCGTTTGGTACGAACGACCTGACCCAAATGGCGTTTGGATACAGCCGTGATGACGCTGAACGCAACTTCCTGATCACCTATGTTGACCAGGGCATCCTGCCTCAGAACCCCTTCCAGGTTTTGGATCGCAATGGCGTC
This sequence comes from Candidatus Brevefilum sp., assembly GCA_007135845.1. The sequence continues at coordinate 1,402 of SLIC01000289.1, read as the reverse complement.
GGCCGCTTGATGGAAATGGCTGTGACCGAGGGTCGTGCTGTTCGCCCCGACCTTGAAGTTGGTATTTGCGGTGAACATGGTGGTGACCCGAGCTCCATTGAGTTTTGTCACCTGGTTGGCAACAATTATGTTAGCTGCTCACCTTACCGTGTGCCGGTAGCTCGCCTGGCGGCGGCTCAGGCCAAGATTAATAATGACTAGGACCTTCTAGGTTAGAATGTAAAAGGCTGTCTTCTAAAAGGCAGCCTTTTTTCGTTCTGGTGTCATTTCAGATACGGTTTTTTTCTGTTGAGGTTTGGTGGGTATTAAAGCTTTTTATTTGTGACACGTATTATGTGTATAATTAGAAAATCATTGTGTTGGTTTCATGATTAAAAGCCCGTATTCACTGCATAATGGAGAAAAAATGGAACAAAATTACGAAAAAATCAACAGAACAATTCGTGAAAGCTTTTTCAACCTGAAAACAGAAAACCCACAAGCCCTTGAACAGCGTTTGGCTTTGTCCTGGAGTAATTGGGGTTTTGGAATGGAGAGTCTCGAGGCGTCTGCCAAGAGACTCCAGGCAGCTGATATCCAATGGATTGAATTGCATGGCAATCATTATGGTCCTAATCTTGGATATGACCCGGGTGATACACTGCGCATCCTTTCTGAGTATGAAATCCAGGTTTCAGGTATCTGCGGTATGTTCTCAGAGGATAATGACCTATCAAGCAATCGGGGACATCAACGCCAGGCAGCTATAGATTATATTAAACGTGAGGTTGAATTCGCGTACCAGGTTAAGGCGAGTTATATGCTGGTGGTGCCTGGTGCAGTCGGGCGACCAAATGCCTATGATGACAGTGAGTATAAACGCAGCGTGGAGACTCTGCGAGTTGTGGCAGATCAGTTTGTTAAACATGGGGTCAATTGTGCAATTGAACCCATTCGCGCTGCCGAAGTCAGCTTTATTCACACTGTGAGTGAGGCAAAAGAATATATTAAGAGTGTCAACCACCCTGGTGTAAAGCATATCAATGGTGATGTATACCATATGCAGGCAGAAGAAAAGCATATTGGTGCGGCTATTCTCGAGGCTGGAGAAGCGCTTGTCAATCTGCATATGGCAGACAGCAACCGGTGTGCTTTAGGAGAGGGTTCATTGGACCTGGATACAATTATTATGGCCCTCTACCTGATTGGTTATAACCGACCGGGCTGTTTTGTCACTCCTGAACCCTTAGGACCCGGTGGCGATCCTTATCCGGCCATGCATGGCATTCCCAATCCGGATGTGCTTGATCACCTGGTTCAACAGACAGCAGCCTATTTCAGATCCAGAGAGGAAGTTGTCCGTTCGATGTGATCTTGTGAAGGTACACCAGAATACAATAGACAATTTTCATTGAAAGACCTG
>SLIC01000249.1 GCA_007135845.1 Candidatus Brevefilum sp. | reverse complement strand
TCGTCCAATGGGATCAGGGCCGCCTCCACGTGATTTTGGATCAGCGCAGCTAGTGACGACTTGCCTGACCCACTGCCGCCGTCGATGTCAATCACGATGGGCCGATCATGGGTGGCGAGCCGCTGCTGGATGACGTCGATTACGTGTTTTACGTGCTTCAGCAGTGTAGGTTCCGGGGTTTGCATTCTGGTATTTGGGCGGTGGCTGGGAGGCAATCAAAAGGCATGGTTTAGTTCATTCCTTATCTTGTTTTGTCAGCCTGTTTTCCATGGCCCGGGTGAGGGTTTTGATGAAATCCACCCGTCGGAAGCGGATTGCTGACCAGTCTGCATCAATTGCCACCTGGCGGACGGCTTCAAAGCCCAGTTCACCCAGGGCGTCCCAACCGGTGTCGCGGTTGAACTCGCAGGTGTATTTCTTCGAACTGGCTTTGGGATAGGCAAACCACAGGATGGCATCACCCTCAGATCGCTGGGCGATGGCTCGTGCCAGGTTGTCTACCTCGGCTTGTTTAGTGACGAAAGCCAGGGAGAAGTCAACGTTATCCAGACTCTCAATATCTCGCTGGATGGTAACATCCGTGAGTGCAGCCAGTTCAGGTTCGAAAGATGAGGGTGGGTTGAGGACCAGGATCTCTTTTTGATCTTTGAGGTTCAGTTTCTTGAAAATGGCAGACATGATGATTCCTCTCACAACACTTTTGATTGATTTATTATTTTTTATCAACCTTCTTGTGAATTTTCATGATCCCGCTTGACCAGCAGGTCATACAGCACAAAACCCAGGGGGCCGGCGAACATCGGGATAAGTATCGGCGGGATCAACCAGTACAACCCATCGAATAAGCCAGGCGTCCACATGATCGTACCGAGCAGGCGCGGCGCCAGATCCCGCGCGGGGTTGATGGCAAAACCACTGGGACCTCCCAGGGAGAGACCAATTGCTGCTACCCCCAAGCCAACCAGCGCTGAACTGAACAGTTTGTAGAGAGGATGTTCCTTTGCTTCTTCAACAGCCAGGATCAGCCAGCTAAAGACCAGCGTGCCAAACAGTTCAGCCACACAGGCCACCACCAGCCGGTAGTCGGTCACATAGTTGCCGGTCACATCACCGAAGAAAGCGGTATCGTAGGTGGAGCCCGGCCCGGTGGCCCATACGTTGGGGAATCCCGCCGGTGCCAGCCCGTCTTTGTACAGGAACCACAGCCCAAGTGCACCCAGAAAGGCGCCCAGCAGTTGAGCTCCGATGGTGGGCAGTACTTTTTTCCAGGGGAAACCGCGCCTGGATGCCATAGCCAGGGTGATGGCCGGGTTGAGGTGTACCGCTAAGACGCCGCCGCAGACCAGGAAGGCGACCGTGTAAGCAAAACCCCATCCAAAGGCGATCATCGTCCAGTTATAGGCGGTAGGGGGCAAGCGCGGGGCCAGGCCGGTGTGGATCACGGCGCCGACGCCGAGCAGGATTAGGATGAAGCTACCGAAGGTTTCTTTGATGAGGGTGTTGAGGAAGGATTTATCTTTCATTATTGCCTCCATGTAAAATATTTAATAGGTTGCCTTTTATTTTAGTATCGTTCATGTTATCTTTTAGTGCAAAACTCAGATAAAGAGGATTACCTAGACAAAAGTTGAGCAGTTGTCATCCCAGCCAATTTATTGATGATCAGAGAATTCTGAGACTGCCACATCCCACGCTGGTGGATCGTAGTGACAGAAAAAATGGTGATTGGTGAATGGTGAATTGTGAACGGCGGGCGTTCGCAGTGACAGAAGCAAGTTGTAGGGCAGGATGCGTTTTTCATCCTGCCGTAAATATTAGATTGCCACACCCCCGGGTGGGTATTTGCTGTGACAAAGTCAATAACCTGTACGAGCAGTGTCACTGCTTCGTGGCCCTTCCCATACCTGCATCAGAAATTGACGTATACCGCTTGGTGTAATGACTATTTCTTTTTGCGCGGCGGGCGGGGGATCAGCAAGGGGGTGTTGGCTTTATAGGCTTCGTAATCTGGCTGCCCACCCCATTTTTGATCTGCTTTGCGCTCGAGCATGGGGACACCGCTGATCAACGTCAGCTGGATGATGACCCACAGCGGGGAAATGAGGGTTACCAGCGCCCAGCCCCGGAGCACAGGCAGGGCGATGATCGCCACGCCGAGCCACAGCACGATCTCACCGAAATAGTTGGGATGGCGCGACCAGGCCCACAGGCCGGAACGGATAAAGGCATCCTTGTTGGCTGGGTCCCCACGGAAGGCATTTTTTTGTGCATCGGCAACCAACTCGAAGAAGTAACCAAAACCCCACACCAGGAAGCCAATCAGGGCTGGCCAGCCCAGCGCGCGCTGGTCGGTCCTGGTGATGGCAGCGAAGGCAGCGGCAGCGGTGAAGGTGACCCATAAGCCCTGCAGCGTCCATGTGAGTAAAAAGCTAGTGAAGTTGACTTTGAGCTCGTCGAAGCGATCGTCCTTGCCCTGTCTGAGGACTCGGGCAAACAAGAAGGTGCCCAGGCGGGTGGCCCAAACAACAACCACCACCAGCAGGAGCACAGCCCGACGGTCGATGTTTGGGATCAGCAGCACGGCGGCTGCAGCCAGGGTGATATAAGTCAGGCTGCCGGTCAGGTCAAAGAAGCGCTCGCTTTGTTGGAGGAAGGCGAAGATGAAGACGATCCACTGGATCAGGTAAGCAGCGGTGATGACCAGGGTAAAGAGGGGCAAGCCCAGCACCTGAACGCTGCCCTGCGCCCCGGCGATAGCGATGCCAACGCCGACTGCGATGGCGAGGATGATGCCGATCAGGTTAGAAATTGTTTTGTTCATAGGTTCCTTTTCTTGAAGATGATTTAATCAAAATATGTTTTGAGTGATCTTTTATTTTTTAAAGAAAAGCAGCTGCGCTGTATGCCTCATTCAGCAATTTGGATTTTGGTCTAGCATCGATGCACTCCAAAAGGTTGATTTTCCACCTTGCTGATGATTGCGATTGCTTCCTTCCAGTATGCTACGCAGTCGACCCTGTTGGGGTTTCGCAATGACAAACAACTCACGGCCAAATCTGCCAGATGACGAGGTTGACCAGTATGCCCAGGATGATCCCGCCCAGGGCTTCAGCCGGGGAGTGACCCAAAACTTCGCGCAGCTCCTTGAAATCTTCAACGGATTTAATCTCACCCGTAAAGACCTCTTTGATGATACGGTTGATCTGCTGGGCATGAAAGCCGGCCTGGCGCCGGATGTTGGTAGCATCATAAATCACGACACTGGCGATGGCGAAGGCCAGGCCAAACAGGGGGGTGTCAAAGCCGGCATAATGTCCCACCCCAATCGCCGCGGCAGTGACGACCGCAGAGTGTGAGCTGGGCATGCCACCCGTGCTGAAGAGCAGCGACCAATCCCATTCTTTATGTTGTAAGTAGCACATGGGCAACTTGAGGATTTGTGCCATCAGTGAGGCAACCACGGTGGCAATGAAGACGGGGTTGTTAAAAATTCCAGACAAAGGCATCGGGTTATCCTTCTGCTTCAGGCTTGTCTGATGTTTCAAGGGTTAACGTGCGCACTTTCAACTCGGCTTCTTCTAAGAGTACAGCACATCGTTTTGCCAGCGCCTGTCCGCGTTCGAACAGCGCCAGGGCTTTCTCAAGGGGTAGGTCTTCGTTTTCAAGCTGGGCGACGTTCTTTTGCAGGGTGTTATAGGCGGTTTCGAAATCCATTGCCTGGATGTCCTCAGCTGGTTGATCGATCATGTTTATCCTCCTGGTTGGTGTCGGTCACACGGGCTTGGATGCTGCCCCGGCTGACCTGGATATGAATGTCATCGTCTTGCTGAACCTGGTCAGCAGCTTTGATCAATGCAGCATCCCTTTGTCGTGTAACGATAGCATAGCCGCGGTTGAGAACCGCCCAAGGGTTGAGACTTCGTAAGGATTGCTGCTGGTTAGCTAGCTGCATGGTCATCTTGTCCAGTTTAACCCGCACGGATCGTTCTAATCGCAGCGAGACTTCATCCAGACGCTGACGGTAAGAGTCAATTGCGTATTTGGGTGACAGCCGCTGGAGGGCATTCTGCGTCTGGCCATATCCCCAGCGCAATTCGGCGATGAGCGTGTTCAGCTGGGTCGTGTGCCGATTCGCCAGGTCAGCGATGATACCCAATAGCTTGGTTTTTTCAGGTGAGGCAACCTCAGCAGCCGCAGTTGGTGTTGGGGCGCGATAGTCAGCGGCGAAATCGATCAGGGTGAAATCGGTCTCGTGCCCGACGCCAGAGATGACCGGGATGGTGGATGCTGCCACGGCGCGTGCTACGCCTTCGTCATTGAACGCCCACAGGTCTTCGATCGAGCCGCCGCCGCGCCCGATCAGGATCACGTCGGGGCGAACAACGCGGTTCAAATGCTCCAGCGCCTCTATGATGCCCGGCGGGGCATCAGCTCCCTGGACGGCTGTGGGTGCAACGACGACCTCAACCACCGGAAAACGGCGGCGCAAGGTGTTGAGCATATCCTGCAGCGCTGCGCCAGTTGGTGAGGTAACAATACCGATCACCTTTGGCATTGGTGGGATGGGA
>SLIC01000155.1 GCA_007135845.1 Candidatus Brevefilum sp. | reverse complement strand
TCAGGATGAACACGTCACACAGGTAGGCGAAGATGGTGTAATCCGTGATCACCCGCGCAAACCCGATCTGTTTATCGTGGTGGTACACGCCAAAACACAGGGAATGCTCGATTGATTTCTCAGTGATCTCGCGCGTGCGGCCCGTCGTCCAATAGGCTTCTTCGGTCATATAGCGGTGGATCATATCGACTTGTAATTTTTCTTTATCGGTGCTGATGAGATAATCGTCTCGTTTAGTTTCCATGGTTTTGGCTCCTTACTGGTGATGGTCTCCTAACGGAGATGGTCTCCTAACGGAGATGGTCTCCTAACGGAGATAGCCTAATTATACTAAATCCAGGTCAGGATGATCACGGATCAGCCATTTTTGGGCGTCTACCAGGCGATAGCCGCCGTAATTGATATACAACCCCTGTGCATCACGGGTGGCTAACAATGTATGGTTAATGCCGCGTCCGTCGGTATAGCGCCCGGCAGCCTCAACCAGCCACTTGCCCAGTCCCTGGCCCCGCTGTGCTTCGTCCACAAACACATCGCACAGCCAGGCAAAGGTCGCCTCGTCGGTCACCAGTCGGGCAAAGGCCACCTGCCGCCCCTGATGATAAATCCCCAGGCATACCGACTGCTGGATCGAAAGTTGGATCACGGCCCGTGGTCGTCCCCCTGCCCAGTAGGACTGCCGGGCGAGGAAATTTTCGATCACGTCTATTTGCAGCCGCTCCTTGTCAAAACTGAGCAGGTAATCACCCCGTTTTTCTTCCAGCAAATGATCTTCCGGCTGGTGTGGGCGGTCAGGGTCAAAATCTGCTGGCAGGGGTATGATCCGGTCCTCCACCCGCTGACCGTCCTGGTAGTGGAAGTGGTAGTGCTGGGGCGGTTCACCGGCCAGGATCGGTGGCAGGAACACATGGATGTTGTCGACCACCTCCGGTGAGCTGCTGGCCCACTCGCGGGTCTGCCAGGCCAGTGCCCCTTCGTGGTTGGTGACGAAGTTTGGGTGTGGGACTTCGGCGGTGAAGATGGCGATGCCGCCCGGTGGGATTTCGAATCCCTCCCAGGTCAGCAGGCCTGCAAAGCGGGGTTCATCAAGCTGGTAGCCGGTTTCTTCGGCCACCTCACGGATCACGGCCTGGCGCGGCGTCTCACCCGGCTCGATGTGACCACCAACGCCGTTCCACAGTCCCTGGTTGGGTGGGAAGCGGCGGTGCAGCATGAGGACTGCCTCACCGTGCAGCAGGAAGCACAGCGTGAACCCCGGATTGACGGTCATGTCAATGCCTCCAGCAGTGCGGGCGGGTCTGTGGCAATGATCTCAAACGACTTCATCCCATGCCAGCGGGTAAAATCCGCCAGGGTGCTGCTGAGGGCAGCCACCAGTTCATCATCGAGGGGTGTGCCCGGTTCCAGGAAGATGTTTTTGATCTCCAGCCGTTTTTCACGGCGGTGGGCTTTGGGGTCCAGGCGGCCAACCAGTTTCCCTTGGTGTAAGATTGGCAGGCAAAAGTAGCCGCAGGTGCGGTCTTTGGCGGGCATGTAGGATTCCATTTTGTAATCAAAGTCGAATAAGGCTAAGGTACGCTCGCGGTCTGAGATGAGGGGGTCAAAGGGTGACAGCAGTGTCGTGTGGGTTGGAACCAGTTCTCCTTTGGCAGCAGCTTCGAGCAGGGTTTTGTGCTCATGATGGTAGTAAGCCGGCGCTTCCCAGCCCGTCACCGTTGCCTGTTTGATTTTGCCATCCGCAGTCAACCGCTCCAGCGTTTCCGCTAATCCCGTTTTTAGAAGATAGTAGTACGGTGGGATCCAGTCCTCACGGGTCAGGCCGTGGGCCTTAATCGTCTTCAACACCAGGGCATCCCGGGCAGCCTCCTCATCCAGCATTTGGGCGTCGTCCCAATCTGGCAGCACACGCTCGCGCAGGTCAAAGTACCGCCTGAATTTCTTGCGGTAGGCAATCATCAGCTCCCCGGTTGAAAACAGGTGCGACAGGGCACGTTTTTCTTGTTTGACGTCACCCCAACCATCTGGAACCGTGGGGGAATCAAAGTCGGATGAGCTGACCGGGCCCTTTTCTTCGACCACCGCGCGTACCTGCTGGACGGTCTCCGGATGGGCATCCGCCCAATCCTTCCACCAGTTGCTGGCATGCTGGCCCGACAACATCCTGCCGCGGAAGATCGGGTAGTCTTCGATGGGGAGGTAGCACAGGGCGTGGGCGTAGTATTCAAACAGCTGGCCGTCCGCTTGAAGTGCGTCCAGCCAATCCGGCTCGTAATCGCCCAAACGGCTCCACAAAACCAGGTATTGACTGCGCCGAACCGCCTGGATGGTATCGATCTGCAAGTAGCCCATACGCTTGATGCAGGTCAACAGGTCCTCCCTGGTTGCTGGGGCGGCAGGGGGTGTGGATAATCCCTGGGCTGCCAGCATTACCCGGCGCACTGATTCTTGAGAAAGGTGCATGGGGTTAAACCCCATTATCTTTCGCATTGTCTTTACTGTGGTCGGCCGCTTCAAGCAAGGCTTCTCCCAGCTGGCGTGCCTGGCTGGGCGTTAAGAAGATATGGGTTTCACCGGCATTTAGCAGCCGCTCCTGGGGTGGGCAGCGTTCGATGATCGACACGCAGATGTTGTCCTCCAGGTCTTTATCCTCAGATTCATAGAAGATATCGATTTGTAATGTTTTATCCAACAAATAGATGGTCATCGACCCACACCTCCAAATGCGTAAACATGTTCGGTTTTTCAAATCATATCATTAATCTACCCCATTGCGGGGAGAAAAAAGTTATACAAAAACTGAAAAATCGATCTAAAACTGGTTTAATATGTTATAGATAATTACTTATTATGGTCAAAGTTATCTAAAAACAATAATTTGATAGTTTATGAGAGTTTCAGTTAAGTAAACTAAGAATTGCAAATTAAGATAGAACCAGCAAAAAGTGCTGTTTTAGTAATTTTTAGGAGTATGAATCATGGAAGTTCCACGTCACTGGCGATTGAAAAAACAACGGTATGCCCTGGTGGGGGAAGTTTGTCCCCACTGCGATGCCAAGATCTTTCCGCCGCGCGATGTCTGCCCCGAGTGCAGCGGAGAAGCGAAAACCCCATTTGCTTTCAGCGGCAAGGGTGAGGTGTATTCCTTCACCCGTATGGGCAATGCACCATCTGGTTTTGAAGAGCAAGCTCCCTACACGGTGGCCTTGATCAAGCTGGCAGAAGGTCCGGTGGTCACCGCCCAACTGACTGATCTGGGTGAGGACGAGGTCACGATCGGGATGCCGGTTGAGATGGTCACCCGGAAATTGCGCTCCGATGGCGATGAGCGTGGCATGCTGGTGTATGGGTATAAGTTCCGCCCCGTGGTGGCAGCCTAGTAAACCAGGTTCTTTAAGATCACATGCGCCTTCCAGTATGGAGGGCGTTTTTGATTTATTATGAGTATCATTGCTGCCGATCAAGCTGGTTTCCATGAGCAGTGCGCTCCTGTATGAAGACCGTCGCGATCGGGCTGTTGGCCATAATCCTGTCTTCTGTCTTCTGTCCCCGGTCTTCGGCCCTATCTCTCGTCTGGAACGCGGATTGATATGTTGTATAATCAGGATATGCCCGGAAAAATTAAACCCCCTCGTCACCTGGTTTGGAGCACAGACGAGATCGACCTTGACGATCCATTTCAAAGGCGCTGGTACTTGCAGCAGGTGCTGACACATGGCACTGCAGAGGATATCCGCAGTTTGGATTTGGATGAAGTCGCACGAGAAATTGATCACCTCCACCTGCCGGAAGATATTGAAAGCTTGTGGAGAAGGTTTCTGGAAGCAAGGGGTAACTAGCAGCATGGAGCCACAATCGCATCATCTGCTAACAGCACTTCAGTATGAATTTATCCATATTTTTGTTCAAATTCCTGATCACAGTAATTTTTATCTCACAGGTGGTACAGCGCTTGCAGAGTATTACCTTGGTCACCGTCTTTCCTTTGATCTTGAATTTTTCACTTCTGAAGATGGTTTGATCCAACCTGTTTCTTTTCAATTTGAAGAGCATGTTAAGAAATCAGGTTTGCAGGTCAATGTTATACGGCGCATGACAAGTTATGTAGAGTTTTTGATATCAGATGAAAATGAAGTCTTAAAGGTTGATCTCGCATTAGATTCTCCTTTCCGTTTTGAGGGTCCGATCCTTTGTCCGCCGGGTATTTGGGTGAACAATTTCAGAGACCTGGCCGTTGATATAACATTGGCTTATTACGGCAGAGCAGAACCGCGCGATGCAGTTGATTTGTTTTTTATGCTGAAAGATATCGACCACAAGACCTTGCTTGAAAAAGCAAAGCAAAAGGACCCTGGATTTGATTTATATTGGTTTGCGATTGCCCTCAACCGCAGCCTGAATTTTCCGGATGAACCAGAACGCTGGCCAGTAAACATGCTGATGGAATGGAATCCTAAGGAAATCAAGAGGGTCTTTGGTGCGCTGGTTGTGGAGATAATGAATCGCTTATAATCTGATAATCTTCTCGCTGGTCTCATGATTGCGAAGTCTCCTGAAAGAACCAGTCTTCTTTCCTCGGTCTTCGGTC